>PLXB01000416.1 GCA_003151215.1 Ignavibacteriota bacterium | reverse complement strand
CTTTTTTTCCTTTAACGGTTACATACTGCGGAATAAATCCGTTATCAAAATCAATGCCAAGCTTCGATTTTGGAAGATCTTTGATATGACCGACCGATGCTTCGACGACGTAGCCGGAGCCAAGATATTTACCGATCGTTTTTGCCTTCGACGGCGATTCGACGATGACTAATGATTTTGCCATTACTGTTATTCTACGAAATTTGCAGCATTGTGTTCCTGCAATCAAATAAACAAAGAGCGCGAGGTTACTGATGTAATCACTCGCGCTGCGTACAAAAGTACTAAAATTTTTGTTCTACTGCACTTTATCCGTCACATGAAGCATCATCCTGCTCCCGGCTCTGGATGAATCATCGAAATCGAAAATGATCGCCGTTGCAAGATCGCGCACTTGTTCCAACCCTGCACTTTGTGTGCCGATGAACCAGAGACGATCGATCAGTAATTCCATTTCCGAATCCGTAAGCAATCCTAATTCACGAAGTTGGATCAGGTATCCGCGTCCTTCCGTAGAGATAAATGATTGCTCGAGATCGTGATAGACTCGGAACGGCGCTTTGCCCATTTCCATTTCTTTCGGAAGGCGCGTCACATTCGATTGTGATACTGAAAGTGCCATCTTATCGAAGAGCCAGCTGAATGCCGTCGAAACTTCGGATTCAGTATATCCACGGTCGGCAAGCTTACCGAGATCAATATCTCCGAGCTGCTTGTTGCGGCGCATTTCGCCGACAAGAAACAATATAATTTCCATCACTCTGCCGGTGCCCTTCAGCGCCCGTGAACTAATGCTTTCAGCTTTCATCAAAGAGGTTGTATCAATATTCGATAGATCGTTCTGTTTGTAAATATTCTAAAAAGAATTTCTCCTTCTCCCGAATTTTTTTCTTCGTAGCAGGTTTTTTATCATCGTAACCTGCGAGATGGAGCATTCCATGAATCGCAAGACGGGCAAGTTCGTTCCTTAATGTTACTTTATACTGCAGGGCATTTTCCCGTGCCCTATCCAAACTAAGGTATAATTCTGCCTCGATCTCATGCTTATTTCGCTCGATCTCGAAGGTCAGAATATCGGTATAAAAATCATGTTTCAAGACTTCCCGATTCATTTCCAGAAGTTCTTCGTCATTCATTAAAACAATTCCGAGTTTCATATTCGTGATTCCGGAAAGCTCTGCGGCTCTAACTTCATTCGCCGCAGTTTCTAAGAGTGAAACGAACGATTTCCATTTGAGGTAACTTTTGGCAGCAGCTTTTGTCGCCGAGCAGGAAAAATCGAGTTTGGCTTCGGACCTCGCAGCCATAGAAAATTATTTCTTAAATCCGGCAGCGCTTTCGCTGAAGATTTTTAATGCAATTGCAGCACGGAGGTCTTCAGGTGCAAGTTTGGTCAAATCCTTTGCTCCAAGTGAAGGAGAGAGATTTCCATATACCTGAAGAACACCTGCCGAGCTGACCGTTACCAATGTCATTTTTCCGGAACGGACTTTGCCGAAGAAAGCAACCTCGCGTGTTGCCTCAGATAAGCGGACACCTTCGACATCATTCAACTCCACAATTCCGAGCGGCGATTGGATCATCACATTCGAGGTAACCGCATTTTCCGTCAAGCTGATCTCGACAAGCGGCGCATCGGTCGTCTTGCCGGATCTCTGAAAAACCAGGACGGATGCATCTGTGCGTCCCCGTAATTTCTTGCTCGGAAGTGCGACGCCATTAAGCGCCTCTGCGATCTTTTCTACAACTTTTTGCCGAAAAAGCATGAATATCTGTTTTTCTATAATACGAAAATACTCACTCGAATGCAACGCAACAACAAAATTGAGCTTGGGGGTTCAAAAAAATATGACTATTGCCTGGACGGACTAAAGTCCCTCCTCGAATGTTGTATCACTTTCTTCATAATCCATGATCGGTTTCGGTTACGATATTCATAGACTTGCTTCGGGCGAAAGCCTTATCTTGGGCGGTGTTTATTTCCCTGATGCGCCGCTTGGCACAGTTGCCCATTCCGATGGCGACGTGCTCCTTCATGCTATCATGGATGCGCTGCTCGGTGCATTGGCGTTAGGTGATATCGGCAAGCACTTTCCCGATACCGATCCAAAGTATAAAAATGCAAATAGCATGGAACTCCTACAGAACGTCGGAGCGATGATCGAAGAAAAAAATGCTCGGATCGTTAATATCGATACGACCATACTCCTCGAGCGTCCGAAACTGCGCGATCATATCGATACAATGAGAAAAAATATTGCAGAGGCTCTTGGCCTCTTGATAGAGCAAGTCTCTGTAAAGGCAACAACGAGCGAGAAGATCGGTTTCGTCGGACGAGAAGAAGGTGTGGCTGCTTATGCTGCCTGCTTTCTTTCCAAAGGTTAATCCACTATCACCTCGGGCTCGAGTTTTTTCGAATCTCTATGTACTGTAAATGCAAGCCAGAATCCTACTGCTGCCATTGCTCCGCCTATGTAGCCGATATAGTTGGGATGGATCGTGCCGATGATCCATCCTCCTATGATCGGACCGATAATTCTCGTGAAGCTTTCAATACTTGCCGAAACTCCGATGACACCGCCTTTTTTATCCGGAGGCGCCATTTGAGAAACAAGGCTTGAAAGCACAACGCGCGTTACACCTGTACCAAAAGAAAAGACCAGTGCGACTAATGCAAGCTGCTGCCAGTTATTTGCAAGCACCAAGCCGAGAAGTCCGAGCGCCATCGCAGCAAGTCCGTACCGAAGCAGCGATAGCTCTCCGATCTTTTTTACAAGGGGGCGGATAACACCTCCCTGATAAATAATGCCGAGGAATCCGACATATGCAAGAAATCTTCCGACTTCGCGTTCTGAAAAATTTAATTCGATATGTGCATAGAGCGAGAACATCGAAACATAAAGAGAGAAGGGAAGCGCAAAGAAAAGAAAAATAAGAAGCATTGTGCGGAGATCTTTAATTTTTAAATACTGAAGCGCCTCCGTATAAAATCCGAGTCCTTTTTTTCTCGCAGAAGAACGATGTACTGCCGGTTCTTTGAGATAAAAAAATGAAAGCGTCATGCTTGTAGCCGCAAAGAATGCCGCAGCATACGCCGGCGCTGCAATTCCCCAAGCCGCAGCAAGCTCGCCGCCAATGAGCGGACCGAAAAGAAATCCGAGTCCGAAGGCAACGCCGATCAGCGCCATCGCCGAAGCACGGTCCTTCGGTTCGCTTACATCGGCAACGTATGCTGAAGCGATCGTGATATTCCCGCCGCTGATACCATCGACGATTCGTGAGAGCACTAATATCCAAACATTTCCCGCAATTGCTAAAAGCAGAAATCCGGCCATCGAACCGAACTGCGAATAAATAAGAAGCGGACGCCTGCCATACCTATCGCTCATCGAGCCTAAGATCGGTGAGGCGGCAAACTGACAAACCGAATACACTGCTGCGATCATGCCGATCATCTCAGGACTGATCTGAAATTGCAGTGCATAAAAAGGCAGCAGAGGGAGAATAATCGAAAACCCCAGCAGATCGACGAAGACGACGATGAAGATCGGAATCAGCGCTTTATTAGTGAACATACGAAAGCAAAATTTACTGGCGTCAGAATTGAACGTAAGAATACATAAATCGGACGATTTTGATTCAGATATTCAAAGCCTGAATTACGACTTGGTTACCATGGCATCCTGGAGGAAGTGTGATTAACAAATACATTTATAATGGCTTGCATATCGTCCCTTTGGCACTTTAGCCAAATGAAAGACGTTTGCCAAAAACAATATTATTTTTATTTCAATGACCATACGCCAGATTCTGCGCCGTTTATATTTTTCATGCATATTGTTTTTCGCGGTTGCAGCAGTACCCGGAATACTATCCGCACAAGCCTTTGAAGGCGAAATCAAGATGGAGATGTCTTCTCCGATGCTTGGCACGCAAAAAGTCCCGATAATTTTTGAAGTCAAAGGGGATAAAGTCTTGCAGTCCGCAGACGATCCGAAGGCTGGAAAGATAACGGTTTATACTGATATGAAAGCGGGCACGCAGATCATTGTTCAGGAAGCGCAAAAGCAGGGAATGGAGATCGATCAAACGATGATCGATTCCGTGATGAAGANNTCCCAAGGAAGCCGGGAAAAAAGAGAAGATCTCCGGCTATAATTGCGAACTCTACACCATCATGATCGATTCTACTCAGGAAATGGATTTGTGGCTTACCAAGGAATTCCCGAAAAATATTGCCGAGGGAATCAGAAATTGCACCGATGCCGGGATGAAGAACACAGGGATAAAAAGCGACGCGCTTATGGCGCTGCTACGAACCGGTTATGCGCAAGTGCGTATGGATGTCAAGCAGGGCGGAGTGACACAGTTTTCGAACCAGTATATAAGCGCCGAGCCGAAAAAACTCAGCGAGGCAATGTTTACGGTTCCTTCCGATATCAAGGTGACGAAGTTCGATCCGGCTGCTATGGGAAGCGGCGGAGCCGGCGGGCAATAATTTTTGTTGAAGGTTTTGGGACCAAGTCCCATGCAATACAAACGCGCCCAACCGAGTCAGGTCCGNNAAGGAAGCAGCTCTCAGCGATTGTTTGTGTGTGACGTGGTCAGCTTGGTCCCATTTTTATTTTATAAGGTCTGATCGTCTTTGCCGCCACACTCCCAGGAAATGATTGGATTTAGAGTTCTCCGTCGCTTTGCAGAATATCCCCAAACAAAACCACACATTGTGACCCAGTTATTGAACCCACTGATCTATTCCTGCCGGAGAGCTTCTATAGGATTTAACCGTGCAGCTTTGCGGGCAGGATACCAGCCAAAGAAAAGTCCGACTACAGCTGAGAATAGAAAAGATAAAAGTACAGAAGGCACGGTAATAACAACCGGCCAGCCACCAAACTTCGCCACTAATTCCGAAACAATAATTCCAAGCGCGATACCAATGAGACCACCAACAAAACTAATTACAATTGATTCGATCATGAATTGAATCAACACATCTCTGCCTTTAGCGCCAATGGCCATGCGGATTCCGATCT
>PLXB01000477.1 GCA_003151215.1 Ignavibacteriota bacterium | reverse complement strand
TGTAGAAAATGCAGGGTGTGTCGCTTGGGGACCTCGCTGGACTGCCGGCGATCAGGTCAGTGCTGCAAAACCGTTGCGCGCCGAAGGCAAAAAAGTTGTGTACTGGACAGTTGATAAACCGGAATTCATTAATCCATTTCTGAATCATGGGAATCTCGACGGACTTCTGACCGATCATCCCGGTACTGTAGCATACTATTATTATATACGCAACTGATCGTTGAATAGCAGAAGGAGATATTTTCTGTTCCTCTGTGGTGCGATAGTTTTATCGCAATCTCTTCACGCGCAGACTCAAAATGCAAAACCGTTTACTATTTGGATCGATGGAGGCGGCGGATATTCGCGTGACATCTCGCCGGGTGTCCCTGCAACAGCTTCGCCGGGCGGAGATTATACGAATGGCGGATTTACCGGGCTTATTCGTATTCGCGGAAGCAGAAATCATTTTATAACCATTGGACTCGAAACAGGGTGGCAGCATATTGCATCCGTTTCTCAGCAAAATGCTCAGGCATCGGGTTTCGGCACGACGAATATCAGCGCAACGCTCTCTGCAATTCCTGTGATGGGTGATATATCTCTGCAAGATTATAATATACAGGCACATGCTTCTGTGGGGATTTACCGCCTGCTATCGAAGGCAACATTATTCGGGAATACCATATCAAGTTCCGAATGGGATATGGCTTTTTCTTTAGCGGCAGGATATGAGATCGATCTTCCCGGCGACTATAAGATCGTGCCCGAATTCCGATGGTCGCGCGTCAACGATCAACAGAAATCTTTTCTCTCTCTGATGATACGAATCGAACTCCCGGAGTGGGAGCCGTTTTGACGTTGATCGGTCACTCTCTCAATCTAAACAGAGGATCTAAGAATCCGATCAAGGATGTAGTTACGTAGTACTATGGCACACGGTTTGTCGGTTTCCTACATGTCGTTAGTAAATCCTACACTAGTTGCATTAACAATAATTATCAGGAATAGAAATAGATATGAATACAGTATCGCATATTCAGAAGAGATTTACCATGATGTTTTTTTCTTCCATACTTCTTGTATTTTCTTTCTGGGTAACCGGTTGTAAAGAAAATTCGAGTTTGAGCACTGCAACGGGGACTTCATCGTCAAAAGCAAATATCCGGACATTTACCGGGATTACTGATAGATCGGTTTCCTCTTCAAGTACTTATGGAAAGACACCAAGCATAAACGGATTCCATTCGACTGCCGATTCTGTCGTTATTACACGGGCACGGGTTGTTATCAGCTCTCTGAAATTAGAGCAAGCTGGTGTCGCAGATACAGATACCGTTGTCGTAATTAAAGATAATGACTGGCACAGCAAAGGTCATAAAGACCAAGATGAAGATGAGAAAGATATTATCGTGAGCATTGACAGAAATGATGGCACGATCAGAGTAGTCCCGTTCGTTGCCGAGTTTAACGATTCCGGAGAAAAGATCATCTCGGAAGTAATCATTCCACCTGGCACTTATGACCGCGCGAAATTTGAGATTCATAAACTTAATGAAAATGATGATCCTTCCTTATTGAACGATTCGCTCTTCGGTGATTTCGTCAACGGCGGACGCTATACATTTATTATTGAAGGCATCTCTTACGTTAATGGCATTGGCTATCCGTTTGATTTCAAATCATCGATAACGGCTAATGTTACGATTGATCTGAGCCCCCCTATCACTCTTAACGTCAATCATCAATATGACTTTCGGCTTGTCTTCGATCCGAAGATCGTCTTTGGCGTGCCGGGTATGAAGCCGCTCATCCGAGAGATCCGGATAACCAAGGTCCGATCGAGCAAATGCTCAGGCAAGCGATCCGGTTGCTGAAGTAGCAGATTTGCAAGTAGAGCATTTACAAGTAAAATAAGAAGAGTTCGCAGTTGGGATTTTTCTTATTTTACATGTACTTTGGTATTATATAAGTCATTCTTCATTTCCGAACCATGATCTCTTCTCCCACCGACCACTTCTTCAAGTCTTCATCCATTTGAGTCATCTGGATTCGCAAACCCTCCGTAGTGCGGATGAGTTTGCAGAAATGATGCTTCCTCCATTTTCCGCCATTGAAGAGATCTTGTTTTGGCGATTTTTTTGGAGGAGATTGTAAGTTCTGTCTCGGTCCGCCGCCTCCGGAGACGATGAAATCTTTTCCGTGGATACGGAAATGTTCATACGAATGGCAATGTCCGCTGAAAAATAATTTTGCTTTCGAAGTGTTGAGATATGCAGGAACAAAATATTTTTGTACGTCTATATCGTCGGAAACGATGGTGCTATTGGTAAATGGAGGTTCGTGGCAACAGACGATAATAATGACAATTGCCGAATCTGCCTGCATCTTTTTCATCTCACCGAGATACCAGGCGCGCTCGTCATGAATTTCATCCTTTGACAGATGATCAAAATTTGCATCAAGCGTGATGATGCCGATATCCTTCCATTGTTTTGAATACCATAACTGATTATTAATCTGCGGAAAGCGTGAAAAATATTCATTGAAAGCCGCAACGTGATTTCCGAAATATTCATGATTGCCCGGAAGCGGATAGACCGGAATATGTTTATCACGAATTGGTTTGGCAAGTTCATCCAAATCTTCCCAGGCTTTTTTTGAACTGCCGGGGGAGGTAAGATCGCCGAGGATAAGAACGAAGGAAGGATTTTCATCTGCGATCTTTTTCAAGAGGGCACGAACTGCATTCACGTTATCTTCGCGGCCAAGAAGAATTTCCGGCTTCCCGCGAAGCTGAACATCGCCGACAAAGATGAAACTTGAAGCTGTATCAAGACGATTGGAAGAGCCGGAATAATCAGGAGTCTGTGCGAAACAAAACCTTGAAAAGAAAAAGAAAAGAATGGCAACAAGCAAAAATGCTGATCTGTAATTCCGCATATTTTTTAGAACAAAACCTTCTTCGCCACAATCCCCTTCTGAGTTTTCAGCACCAAAAATACAACAGTTGCCTTTATCCCGCTCACATCGAATGAATATATTCCCGCCGATGGAATAGAAATTTTCTCCTGCTTCAGCATTCTTCCATCAATGCTATAAAGCGAAGTCGTTGTTTCTCCAAGCGGCTCTTCTGCTTCGAAGGAAATAAGATGATCTTCCGAGCCGATATGAGATAATATTTTTATGAGATCGGAAGGTGAGCGAAGGAATTGGGAAACGGTGCTTTTTGTAGATGGTGGATAAAATATTTCACCAGAAATCTGGTTTTCGGTAGTCTTTTCATCTCCACGTAAAACAATCATATCAGAATAGCCAAAAACATTGCCTAAGGTATCGAATGAAAATATTTTAGAATTATAGGAAGCTGAATTATATGCAGTAGGACCGAAGGGATTTGCAAAGATCATTATTGTTGTATCTAATTTGATAGTAAAACCTGATAGATTTATAGTGCCAGTAACAGAAATCCCTGAACTTTTGTAATTTGCACTATCAAACCAAAATTCATCGATAGAATTAGTAGTAAATGGATCGTAGGCATTCCCATATGACACTTTTGCAATTTCAAATTTTCGCAAAGAATCGTTGTTATGGTGCTTCATTAAATCAATTCTCCATAAAATATACCATGTAAAATAACCTCTAGGATTATTTCCGCCATTTCCATAGTACCAATCTGAGTGAAATACTGAAATCTTAAATATACTCAACATTCTCTCATTACTCGTCCCCGTCATTTGCTGAACCGTTACATGTCCGCCGGAGCCTGCACCGCTATCCGGAAGATCGCAAATGACCATCGTATCGCTCCATGAGCGAACCGTTTGTTTTGTATTTTCAATAATAACGAAACCTGTAGTATCGGGACCGAATGTACCATGAATTTGCAACTGGCTTTTGGCTTCATCAGCGATCATATAATCAATATGCGGAACCTGAGCGCGGAGAGCGCCGGAAGTCAGTAGTATGATGAGGATGAATTTCATGGATACAAAAGTACGAAGTTTGCAAATAGTATGCAAGTGGGGATTGAATTTTGCCCTATTTTTTTTATGTCATAGCAAAGCGATCTAAAATCTTGAAAGTAACCCACGACCGGAGTTTTTAGATTGCCTCGTCGGACTAAAGTCCTCCTCGCAATGACAGAACAACCATATTGCGAAACTTATTATACTTCCTCTATTCTTCTGATCTCCGGCGCTTCGAAGATGATGGCTCTTTCAATTCCTGCGCGGAGCGTCATCAGCTTCAGCGGACATGTTGCGCATGCGCCTAAAAAGCGGACATCAACAATGCCTGCGGCATCATCAATGCTGATAAGCTCGATATCCCCTTCATCAACTTTCAGGAACGGGCGGCAAAATTCCAGTGCTTTTTCTATACGCGAGCGGAGATCATTCATTAGTCTTCGGTACCAAGAAGGATTTCTATAGGTTTCTGGTTCGGAAGTAAGTTTGCAATGCTGACCTGCTGCGCCATTGCCTGTGCAATATCCCGGAATGAATGTGCCGCTTCGGTTTCAGGACCGCTTATGACGATCGGCGACCCTTCGTCGCTTCCGACTCGCACTGAAGTCTCAAGAGGAAGTTCGCCGAGGAATGGGACGCCAAACTCTGCTGCAGCTATCACTGCTCCTCCATGAGAAAAAATTTCTTCCCGGTGGTGGCATGCCGAGCAAATAAAATAACTCATATTCTCGATAATCCCGAGAACAGGAACGTGCACTTTCTCAAACATGCGAACCGCTTTGCGTGCATCGGCAAGCGCTACATCCTGCGGAGTGGTGACGATGACGGCTCCGGTAAGAGGAATCGTTTGCACAAGTGTAAGTTGAATATCACCTGTTCCGGGAGGAAGATCGAAAATGAGATAGTCAAGTTCACCCCAAAGAACATCAGACATGAATTGCTTCAGCGCACCGGAAGCCATCGGGCCGCGCCAGACAACTGCCGTATTCGGATCGACTAAGAAGCCGATAGACATGACTTTCACGCCATGTGCTTCCAGAGGAATCATCATGGCATGGCCGTTCACTTGCTGCGCTTCGGGTTTTTGATTCTGCAAACCGAACATGAGCGGAATGCTCGGACCGTAAATATCGGCATCGAGCAATCCGACTTTCGCACCATCTTTTGCAAGCGCAACAGCAAGATTCGCAGCAACGGTTGACTTCCCTACTCCGCCTTTGCCTGATGCAACAGCAATAGTATTGCGTACGCCGGAAAGAGCCGTCGGCTTGTTGACTCCTTGCTGCATTGCTACATTGGAAGTCATCGTTACTTTCACATTACCTTCTCCGGCAACTTTCTCGACAGCCGTTCGTGCTTCGAATTCGAGTTTATCCTTTAGCGGACACGATGGCGTCGTAAGTTCAAATACAAAAGAGACTTGATCGCCTGCGATCAGAACATTCTTGATCATCCCAAGTGAAACGACGTCTTTATGAAGATCGGGGTCAATCACTGAGCGAAGCGATTCAAGAATATCGGCTTCGGAAACAGCTGAATTATTTTTTGAAAAAAATCCCATTGAATTATATTTTTAACTGGCGCTAAAACAGAATGGCGAATGCAACGGTTCGGGATTGAGGAAGCTTCACATTTAAAGATTATCTTTGTACATATTTTCAACGCTATCGGCAAATATTTGAATTTCACCTCTAAGGCTCGGCGTGATCTTCCTTGCATTTTTTATTTGCTCAGCGATAATATATTGCCTTAGTTCTTCCGGAGTCATCGAAACAACAGAAGCAGGTGATATCCTTATGTTTGGTGCTGCCATTGTAAAATCCTTCACCCAATCCGAATAAGATGATCTGTAAGCAGGAAGATGGAGTCGCCGGTAAAATTCATCGGTAAAAAGCAGCGAATACTGCGCGCCAAAACCTGCCATGCNNAATGCGGTGCATTCGCAGAAAAAGAAAATAATAGAATGCGCGTGTCGTATCATTCTTTGAAAGGAGGCTATCGCATAAGGCATCGGTCTCGTCGTTATCGGAGGGAATGAAGTGAAGAAGATAAAAAGCTTTCGCCGTTCGAGATACATCGGAACGCCCTAAATAAAATGAAGCCGGCCTGCCCTCGATGAGAGAATCCGCAGGATTGAACTGCGATTTCATCTTGTCAAGTATCGCAATACTATCGGTATTTACATTTCCGGTTTGCAGTTCATCCAATGGAATATCCTGATCCGTCCAGCGTGTGCTATCGGGCATGAACAATTTCTTCTTCCCGTTGCCGCAAGAAGACAAGAGATCGACTGCACAGATTATGCACAGAGTAAGAATAAAGATTCTTTTCATTTGCATTTGAACAACGGATAGTGGAATTTTCTTCCCTGTCAATCGTTACTATAATTATCATGCACACAAAACAGGTTCTTACTATCGTGTGTTTTTTTGCAACTTCATTGCTTGCAGGCATGGTATATGCACAGCCCATTATTCAGCCGGTTGAACAGGTCTCCCCGGATAATTTGCCCGATGCAGAAGAGGTTTCGGTCGTGATCGATCCGCTTGACATATCTCATATTGCAGCAAGTTCTAATCCCGGGTATTTTTTTTATTCGACTGATCGCGGCCAATCCTGGTTCGGTGATGGTCTTGGGTCCAGCTTCGGCGAAGCCGGAGATCCGTCACTGACAACAGATTCAAAGGGAAATATTTACTATGCTCATCTTGCTTACCCGGCAAGCACCTATTGGCTGGATAGAGTCGTTATCCAAGAATCTACCGATGCCGGAAAATCATATTCAGATGGAACATTTACCGGACATATCCCTCCGAGGCAGCAGGATAAAGAAACGATCGTCTGTGATAAATCCGAGTCATCGCCATACTTTGATAACCTTTATATTTCCTGGACGGAGTTCGATTCATATAAGAGCCCCTTTCCATTACTCGATAGCAGCAGAATTCTTTTTTCTCGTTCAACCGATAAAGGCCAGTCCTGGTCAATCCCTATTGTTGTCAGTGACAAACAGGGCGATTGCGCCGATAGCAGCTACACGGTCGAAGGAGCAACATGCGCAACGGCGCCGAATGGCGATATCTATATTACATGGAGCGGCCCTAACGGGTTGATATTTGATAAATCAACCGATGGGGGAATATCATTCGGTAAAGATAAAGTGATTAGTCCACTGATTCCGGGCTGGGATTTCCCTGTTGCCGGACTTTCCCGCTGCAACGGACTTGCAACAACACTTTGTGATATTGGCAATTCCAAAAACAGGGGGAATCTCTACGTCTTCTTTTCCGATAAGCGAAATGGCGATAAGAATACCGATGTTTTTTTACTGCGCTCACAAGACGGAGGCAATACATGGGATCTTCCGTTGCGCGTTAACAATGATACGACACAATTCGAGCAATTCCTTCCTGCCGCAACGATCGATCCGGTAACAGGAGTGATCTATTGCGCATTTTATGACAGGCGCAATACGAATGGCAGTCTTCTTACGGATATGTATCTTGCTCGTTCAATCGATGGCGGATCGAGTTTTACGAATTACCGGCTCACTCAAAATTCGTTTGCATCAAATGCAGGAGTATTTTTCGGCGACTACATCGGCATTGCTGCTCAAAATGCTAATGTCTATCCGATATGGATGCAGGTCACGAAACAAACAAAGGCACTGTATCTGGCGCGTGTGATCGATACGGGCGCATTTCAGGATGCAGTATTACAACCTGCGAATCCAAAAGATCAGCGCCTTTCATTACAGATATCTCCGAACCCGGCAAGTCAGAGATTAAATTTCGCACTGATATGTAATCCGGAAATGTATTGCTCCCTTATTCTCACCGATATGATGGGAAGAGAAGTTGCAACAATCTATGAAGGGAGACCCGATAATAGCATGCTGAATCTCTCCTATAATGCAAGACTGTTAACAAGCGGTATCTACTATTGTCTCGCCCGGAACGGATCAGAGCACGTCATGCAAAAATTTATTATTTCGCATTAAGTTTTTTCTTCTTCGTCTTTAACTTCGCCGCACTTTTCTCCATTTGTTCTTTAAATGCTGCCGGAGGGTATTCCGCTTTTGCCATTTCCTTCACAAATTTTTCAGCAACATCGAGCGGCATCTGTATTGCATTCTTGAAATTGACACATCCCTTTTGAAATTTCGCTTTCGGCAAAAGCTTTTCATATTTTTCACGCAAGCCGCCTCCGCCGAAACGTACAGAGCTTCCATACATCACCATCGAATGAAATGACATGTGCTGCTTCACACTCGATAGTGCATATTTCATAAAATCACCTTGCATATACATCAACATTTCGCGTCCCATCATGCCGGCAACGACTTCCTTCACCAAAGGGTCGGATTTTAAGATAAGCGTACGCAGTTTCGAGATCACTTCTTTGCGATCGTCGGGCAAGGAATCTAAATATTGTTTGGGCGTCATGAATCCATAAACATCGTTATACTTCCATCAATTCGCCATCCGAAAATTCCTCAACTAATTCCTCTTTACCGGGTAAGATCAGCTCTCCGCCTGAACTAATGCCTGATTCGCTCCGGGCATAGGATAACTCATTGATTTTCCTCTTACTTAATATTTCGTTTTTCGGCTGCTCCAGTTCGAATTCTTCTCTATCAATATTAATAATTTCATCGGCGATCACAGCTAATTTTCCTAATCCGCCGCGGGCGATCTCTCCTGTCTGATACGTCCAGGAAGCCTGCGAATAAACAAGTACCGATAATCCAAGAGCATCGGCATAATGCTTCAACTGGAACAATGCTTTTTCTTTGTAAGTATAACTCCTGTTCGAAAACTCCCAGGCATTAATGACGATGGTCTTGATATTTTCTTTTTCGACGAGTTCCTGAAACTCACCAAAATATTTCTGCAGATCGCCCATATTCACCTGCCGGTAATGGAGATTGGCGTGTTCAACTTTTCCGGATACTTCGCGGGCTAACCCGTAAAGCTTCCGCGTCGTAAATACGGTATTGACATAAAGCACATTCCCGCTACCTTCATGAATGCTCCGGATTGCCTGCAGTAGGCTGATCTTCGTATTGATCCGCGCATTCTCGCCGCAATACACCGTTACTTCCCCTTCTCTGAATTGAAAGTTCTGCTTCATTGTGTTCCCTTTCTTTGGAATTTTACATTTTACATTTTTAATTTTACATTGCCGAGGGCATGGGTGCCTATCAGCTTTGTAGTTAATATAAATAGGGATTTCTAAAAGAAAGGAAAAACCGTTTTCAAAATATCAAAAATTTTTGTGAGCACCTATAAAAACGGCTCAGAAAGGGCAAAAAAAACTTCGGCAAACAGAAGATTTACTTCCATTATAAATACCAATCCTTTGATTTTACATTTTAGATTTTTAATTTTACATTTCTACCTGACCACTACCTTCTTCGTCACCACTCCCTCCGCTGTTTCCATCCGCACATAATACATCCCTTGCGGAAGCTTGAAGGAGAAATCGTGATTGCCTTCGGGCAGCATGCCATCGTAAACTGTCATGATGTCTTTGCCGAGTTCGTTGAAGATGTGGAGATGGATATCAGTTGGTTGAGAAAGAGATACGGTAGATAGTAATGTTCCGGATGAGGGGTTAGGATAAACGATCAATTGCAAAGCAGACTTATTCGCAAAATCCTGGACTCGATCGGTGATCTGAAATGAATCGAGAACTCCTTCATAATGAGATTGAGTTAATGTCCATTGATGCGGGAATACCTGTCCTGAAAATGACCAAGTACAACTGGTAAGACGGAATACTGCTCGAAAGGAACTAAGAGTATCGAGAACCTGAAGGTAGAACGCCTCAACGTTTGGTGCAGGTCCGCCTGATTCGATACTATCGTGAAATACATACTGCCGCCCGGGAAATAATGGCAAAGCAAAAATCCCTCCAGCTCCACCATTAAAAGATATTTTTACTGAGTCCATATTCTTATTGACAAATATGAATGATGGAAAAGAAGCTGTTGACTTCGGCATAGAAATTGGGTCAATAATAGACGTATCAATTTCACAGCCTGTGGAAAGAGTATCTGGGACAAGATGACAGCGACCATTATAACTTGTTTGTCCATAAGTAGATAGACCCAGCAATGAGAGGAGGGAGTAGAAGGAAGCAATTCGAATTGCAAGTTTTAGCATATCATTCAGCTTACTATAATACTAGCTAAGTAACACATCGAAAAGAGCAAAGTTTCAGATCTATCCCACCTGTGCTCCCAATTTCTC
The DNA here is from genome assembly GCA_003151215.1 of Ignavibacteriota bacterium. The sequence goes on along the minus strand of PLXB01000477.1, from coordinate 454 downwards.
CATTTGCACCTTGAAGCTTTCCAGCTTCTCTTTCTCTTTCACGATGATCTGCTCCGGTGCGCGGCTGGTGAATTTTTCGTCGCTGAGTTTTTGCAGGAGAGATTCGTATTGCTTCGTAATTCGCTCAAGCTCTTTTTGCAGGCGCTCTTTTTCTTTCTTTGCTTCTTCGATACTTTGAGCTTCCTGTTTGATGAATACCTGTCCCCTGCCGCTAAGAAGTTCGGATGAGTATTCTTTCGATGAAAGCTCTGTGCTTTCTCCTTCGATGATAAGCGAAGATGCCTTGCAAATATTCTCTAAGATATTTCTCGAAGCTTCGGCAAGTTTCAGATCGTCGCTCGATTTCAAACGAATAATAAATTCTGCCGGCTTGCTCGGAGCGAGTTTTGCGTTCGAGCGCAGAAGCCTTGCTGCTTCGATGATGCGTTGGATGAATTCAAATTCTTCTTCGGCT
>PLXB01000323.1 GCA_003151215.1 Ignavibacteriota bacterium | reverse complement strand
GAAGGATTGGATTTGCCTGAAGTATCTCTGGTTGCAATTCTCGACGCTGATAAAGAGGGCTTCTTGCGAAGTGAAAAAGCACTCATGCAAACTGCCGGGCGGACAGCACGTAATTCAGAAGGACTTGTGATCATGTATGCCGATAAGATCACGCGTTCGATGAAGGCCGTTATCGATGAAACAGATCGTCGCAGGAAACTGCAAACCGAGTATAATACCGATCACGGCATTACGCCGACAACGATCTTGAAATCATACGATGATATTATGCAATCGACGACCGTTGCCGACGTCTCGGCACGACGAGAAGAAAAGCGCCAGGCTGCCCGCGACGAAAAAGCCGGGAAAGAACTTACTCCGACTTTCGTTCTTAAAAACATGAATGAAGGCGAACTTGAAGGACTCATCGAACAGCTTGCTGCCGAATTGAAACAAGCGGCAACCAATCTTGAATTTGAGCGTGCCGCATTATTGCGCGATGAGATCAAACGCATCGAGGATAATTATTTAAACAAATCAGTTTTAGCTAAGTGAGATAATGCTTCGCCTTTTCCTTCCGCAAATATGTGTTCATTGCGGGACGCATTGCGATAACGATGCGAAGCAAATGCCGTTGGGCAAATATCTCTGCAGAGTATGCCGGCGGCAATTCGACCTCTTTGAACCTCCTTTGCAAGACGATCTTATACAGAAATCTTCTCTCTTTAACGAACTGCCTTTCGAAGTACAGCTCGGTTCGGCTTTTACATTCGAAAATAAAGGGATCATGCAATCACTTATTCACCACTTCAAATATCAGGAAATGCCGAAGCTTGCACAAATACTGGGCTTGCTGTGCTGCGAAAAAAATACAGATATTTCACGCCGTTATGATTATCTGGTGCCGGTGCCGCTTCACCGGACAAGGTATTCCGAGCGAGGATATAATCAATCTGAAATGCTTGCGATCGGAATCGGTAAGGCAACTTCAATTCCCGTTGCTAAGAGAAAATGGCTGAAACGAACACGCCAAACTCCATCGCAAACAGGAATGACATTAGAACAGAGAGAGGAAAACGTCAGAGGCGCATTCGCACTTTCGAAAACCGGAGTAAAAGAACTTCATGCGAAACGACTTCTTATTATCGACGATGTTATGACGACCGGCGCAACACTTGCGAGTGCTGCAACTGCCTTAGTCATTGCAAAACCAAAACGAGTAGATCTTTTTGCAATGGCAGCGGTGATTGACTAAATGAAGTCGAGATTACCAGTCTCCCCCTGCTCCGCCACCTCCGAACGAGCCTCCGCCGCCTGACCAGCCGCCACCGCCACCGAATCCTCCGCTGCTTCCCCCGCCCCAACCGCCGCCGCCTCGATTACTAAATATGGACGACCAGAATAATCCCTGCAATATCCCACCCCAACATCCTGACATCCCGCCGGCCGAACCGACGACTGTTCGATGAGAGCCCGATCCGAAAAGTCCGCGGGCAATAATAATGATGATAAAAAATATCACGACAATGATCATTGCTCCGCCGCCGGATGGCTTACTCCGCAATCCCATTTTTTGCGGCTCTGCCTTGAATTCGCCCGCTGTTGCCTTGATAATGGCATCGGTTGCTTTATCAAGCCCTCCATAGAAATCACCTTGTTGCAGTGCGGGGCGAAGAATATTCTGATAAATATAATTACAGGTTGCATCGGTCAAAGTCGGCTCCAGCCCGTATCCGGTTGCGATAAATCCTTTATGATCGTTCTTTGCCAAAAGAATGATCGCGCCGTTATTTTTTTTGTTTTGCCCGACTTTGTTTTCCTGACCGACTTCAATAGCAAAATCGTTTACCGGATAATCGTTCAAAGTCGTAACGATAACGATGGCAATTTGTGTCGAAGTGGAATCTTCATTTGCACGAAGTTTTCTTCGCAGCGCATCTGCCTGTTCGTTTGTCAGCGTGCCGGTCTCATCGTAGACGGGGCTGTTCAGTTTAGGGATTGGCGGACGACCTGCCGTTGAGAGTTGAGCAGAAGCTGTACTGCACCAACAACAAACAACAGCACATAGAACTAAGGCGAGAGATATGATTTTTTTCATTGTCAGAGAAAACAGCAAGAGGGGGAAAACATTCCAGTATCAAACTAAAACAAAGATACCTTCGCAGAATGGACAACTGCAACAACATTAATCTGTTTCGGAAGAATATGATAAATAATCCGGTAATTACCTTNNTGGCGCAAATGATTTTTCGCCCGGGAAGTCCAATGAACGGTCACGCTTCTAAACCAAATTCTTTGCGCACTTCTCCAACCGGTTCTGTTTGCCCATTGTTGCTATCGGTAAGTCCAAGTTCGATTTCCTGACGCACATATATTTCGTATAACAGATCCTTCCACGTAGCGTCCTGCGGAAGAGAATCCACTAAGTGATGAGCAGACTCTTTAATATTCGCTGTGTCCATGTGAAATATAACTTTGGTTTTTATCCGGTCGTTCCTTAAGAAGACTACCTCTCAATAATCACATGCCTCGAAATAACCTTTCCTCCGATCTCAAGACGAACAATGTAATTACCGCTCGGAAGTTTCGAACCATCGAAATCTATCGAATAACGTCCCGGCTCTTGTATTCCACCGAAGATCAGAGCTTGCTCTCTTCCCAGCACATCGTTAAGAGAAAGCGTTACCATACCATACTGAGGCGTCGAATATGTAAATGTCGTCAGATGGGAGAACGGATTAGGATGATTTGATTCAAGCGCGAGAATAAAAGACGGAGCATCGCCGACGCCGGACTCTATGTGTGCCGTCATACAAATTTTCGTAAAACTTTGATGCCCCAGACAATCCGTGAAGGTGAAGTCATAACATCCTGCAGCTGTTGAATCGCGCTGGACAACACGGATGAGGTGATCGATCTTATCATTGAAGCATGGCATAATGACCGGAGTAACAGGCAACACGACGATCTTCGATGTATCGGTTCCCGGCTCTGCGATCCAGCTTATACTTCTGAGGCCTTCNNCGTCATTAACTTCAATCGAATCACTGAAAGAATTCTTGCCGGGAGTTATAACAAATTGCGGGGGATCAACGTCGGTCTCCAAAGCAAGACCGCAGCTCGGATATGTGCCGATATATCCGCCCGTCGCAGAAGCAAGGATCGCAGGAGTCCCGGAACAAGGATTATCAAGAACATTTGCGACTATCGAATCAAAAGTGATATGGGCGCAATCATATTCATAGGGAAGCCACGTAAAAATAGAATAGCCGATCAGAGAATCCTTTCGAGCTGCAAGATCGGCGGCATCGAAATGGATCTTCGCGCGTCCGCTCCACTGCTGACCCGGAATATCTACGCTTGTTCCGGAAATTGATTCAGAACGTAAATACGTCAGAGGAAAAGAGGGATAATGAACAACCATATCGAACGACGGCATCGTCGTCTTGCAATTCAAATAGATCGGCATCGCAACAGTGACATTCACGCTATCATTAATAATTCGACTGCTGGAGAGAGTAAAGGTGGTGTCACCACCTTTTGAAGGTGCGGTCAACCAAATTGAACCTTGCCCATCAGCAGCAAAAATAATATTATCATTTACAGCACACAAAAGACGAGTATCGATATTATTCGATGGTCCACAAATCGATTGCCAAGACTGTCCACTATCGATTGAACGAAAAACACCATTACTTAAAGATTGAGCATAAACCGACGTGCGCGTTACCGATAACGAACCGCTGAAGAATTTACCTTGATGTATTGAAAGATCGGCCCAACTCGCACCCCCATCTATCGAATGGAAAACGGAAGCATTAATAGTATTTACTGGATGACCTACTTCGCTCATAAGATAAACATTATCAATGCTCGATGAATCCAATGCTAAAGTAAAACTATCATATTCCACACCGCCAAGTGTTTGCCAAGATTTTCCAAAATCATTTGTTATGAATACAAAATCTCCGGAATGTTCAAGCGCTGAGCCATCACTTCTGCCTACGCACGTGAGAATGTGACCGCCCGTATTTCCAACATTCCAATTCTGTCCGGCATCTGTGCTGTAAAATAAGCCAGCATAGTCACATGCAGCAATAATATTTTGAGATGAGCCGCAAAATGAAACGCCGTAACAATCACCTCCCTGATGAATTTGAACCCAGGTTTTTCCCTGATCAATTGTATGGAAAATACCGGCCATTGATGAAAGCAAACCTGTGTTTTTGTCGAAGAATTCGATCTGAGTAATCGTACCGCCAAAAGAATCGTGCATTTTTGTCCACGTTTTTCCTGTATCCGCTGACATCCATAGCTCTGTTCTTCCTACCCACACAAGACCGTCTTTATAAGCAATCGAGCCAAAGCCTTCTTTGTCTGTAGGAATCGGTCCCAATAAATTTGGGGCGACGTTAGACCACTGTGCAGTAGCAGTACTCAGGAAAAGAAGCCCCAAACAAAAAAAGATTCCGAGACGATAGACCATAAAATATCCTCCGAAAGATGATAATCCTTCTGTAATAACTCTTTAACAGGTGAAAAGTTACAGAAATATGAAGGTAATTATAGTAGCCCGTAAAAACAGGATCGAAATGTTTAAGAATATATCAAACCACGAATTTTTGGGCCATTTATGCGATCATCCGTTAGAAAACAATAATTCTCACAAGCAGGAGGAATCGAAGCAATGGGTCCACGTAACCCTCTCTTCGTAATCTCAAAGGCTTTGTAACCAAAGTCGGCTAAGAAACTTTGAATATCGGTTTGCGAGTATCCTGCCAAACTCATCATTTCATCGTTGATCTCAATGATGAAAACCGGTTTCACGCCTGAATTTAGTAAGCGTTTCATTCCTTGAAGAGCAAATAGCTCGGCTCCTTCAATATCCATTTTAATAAGATCAATCCTCCCTGTAATTTTTTCTTCTTGAAAAAATTCATCAAATGTTATTGCCTCCACCTCAATGATTTCATCAAGATTCGCTTTCCTGCCAAGTATTGTACTCGCAGTGCCACTATTTGCAGTTTTTGGAAGTGCAAATTTTAGTATGTCTTTTTTATTTGATAAAGCTTTAGGAACAAGGATAATTTTATTTTGAAGATGATTAATGGCAATGTGTTTTCGTAACCGATCAATCATTTTTGGCATCGGCTCAAATGTATAGACCTTATTTGAATGATATGAAAAAAGTAATGCATATTGTCCTATATTCCCACCCACATCAATTGTGACGTCTGCTCCTAAGAGAAGAGTCCCAACAACTTTATCATACTGAGCCTCAAATATATTATAGTAGACCGGGAATTGCATCTCGTCATCCAAATCCAATACCATCTTCCCTCTATCTTTGGTTTGGACTTCGACGGTAACGGGTTCGGAAGCATATTTATGGACGAGCATCATGAGCGGGTATCTTCCTTTTTTAATGGGAGTATAGGTCAGATACATTCTGAGAGCTTTCCTTGCAAGATTTTTTATCATCGAAGCCATTGTCTCGGTATTTCTAAAAGTGAGTTGAAGCCAACAACTCCGTGCTTCAAAAGGATTCTTAAGCCTTGAACCTCCCCACTCCGTGTACTGTTAGTCTCCCGCTTAACTAAATAAATTTTTATGTCTGATCTGGCTATTCCCGGTTTCGCAACTTCCGAAGACACTTCACGTTTCAAAGACCGTTTTCCTGAACTTTCAGGCGAATATAATACGCTTGGGATGACGGGGCTAATTTGCAGCCCGGTTGGCTTTGGAACCTATCGCTGCGACGTGCGCGTCGCGGAGCATCGGGCAGCGCTTACTAAAGCAATTCGGATGGGAGTGAACCTGATCGATACGAGTTCGAATTATGCAAACGGAAATGCCGAGCGCATGATCGGCGAGACGCTGCGTTCTATGATTGGGGCAAATGAAATACAGCGTAATGAGATCATTATTGTAGGAAAAGGCGGATATATTCAAGGCGAGAATTACGAGCGTATATCTAAAATTATGGAAGACGAAGATACCGATCTTTCTCCCGGCTCCGAGTTCAGCGAACTTGTCCGCTATAGCAAGGGATTGTGGCATTCGATCCATCCGGATTTCCTGAAAGACCAGATCACTCGTTCACTTGAACGGCTGGGCTTGGAAACTATTGATGTTTATCTTCTTCATAATCCGGAATATTATATTCAATGGGCGATCAAGGATGGTATTCCCGAAGATGAAGCTCGTGATACCTACGAATCGCGTATTCAGAAAGCATTTATATATCTTGAAACTGAAGTCATCCGTGGCAGAATTCAATGGTACGGCATTAGCTCGAATACATTTCCGAAATCGGAAGATTCCATCGATCGGACTGCTCTTGAGCATATTTGGAGGTCTACTCAATCCGTACCCGGAAAGGGGCAAGTATCGCATTTCGGCGTTATCCAATTCCCGATGAATCTCTATGAGCGCGGCGGACTGCTCGAAAAGAATCAGGAAAGATCAACAAGGTCGGTCATTGAATTTGCCCGGGAGAAAAATCTGGGAATTCTTATCAATCGCCCGCTGAATGCTTTCGGAAATAATATGCTTATCCGTCTTGCCGATTTTCCTGTGCGGGAATTTCCGCCTGTCGAAGAGATCAGCGAACTTGTTCATGACCTGAAACTTCAGGAAGATGAGTTCAAAAACGGGCCGCTTAAAGATATTACGATGAATCCGCAGGCGTATGATGCAGTGAAAAAGCTGCTTTCAGTCGGTGAATGGCTTGACGGGAAATGGCAGCATCTTCCTTCGTACGATGAATGGCGCGACTTGCTCTATTCCGTTATCAAGCCGCGCATTCAATATGCTTTCGATCTTTTACAGGAAACAATGAAGGCAAATCGTGAGATCTTTACACTCTTACAGGAGTATGCCGAGAGCATTGATGTCGTCATGGAGCATATCACGAATTTCTATACAACGAAAGCCTCCGAAAGATCAATGGAAATTCATAAAGCATTGGATGAAGTTTTGCCATCCGAAGATAGCATCCTTTCGCTTTCGCAAAAAGCGATCCTTATGCTTCGTTCTATTCAAGGCGTATCTTCGGTTCTTATCGGAATGCGAAGCGATGAATATGTCGATGACGTAATATATGGTCTACAGGCAAAGAAAATCGAAGGCATGGAAGAATTGTGGAGCAATCTGAACTTGGATTAATGATCTTTTAAGGGTTTTTAGGATAAAAAAAAGTCAGGCATTGCCTGACTTTTAGAGAAATTTTTATCAATCCCGGTTCAGACATTCGGATACACACTGATCCGCTGGCGATTAAGCCGATAACGTTCGAACTTGACGATGCCATGCGAAAGAGCAAATAACGTATCGTCTGTACCGATGCCGACATTGAGTCCCGGATGGAATTTTGTTCCGCGCTGGCGGACGAGAATATTACCGGCGAGAACTGCTTCACCACCGAATTTCTTTACTCCAAGTCGTTGCGCATTGGAATCACGTCCGTTTTTTGTAGATCCGCCGCCTTTTTTATGAGCCATAGTATTAAGCGAAAAGCTAAATTTAAATGCTGAAAGAGTTAATATTCAGCACGGTGAAATTCTGAATATGTCCGTTAGTCACACGGTAGCGCTTGCGGCGCTTTTTCTTAAAGACAATGATCTTCGAATCACGGTCATGCTCGGCAAAAGTCGCATTGATCGTTGCAGAGCCGCCAACGGCAATTTTGCCGTCGGAGCCTTGAGCAAGGTGGATCCTATCAAAAGTCACTGCCTTACCCTCTTCTGCGCCTTCGAAATACGCGACACGCAGTTGTTTCGCGCCGTCATCGATGCGGTACTGCTCCCCTCTGAATTCTACAATTGCGAACATCGTCTTTTATAGTCCTTTTATAAGCCGAGTGTAAATGCTTTTCAGAGACGAAAAGTTTCAGACTTGTCGTTTTGGTGCCTATAAATGACCTGCCTGCCATTTGCCCATAAAACTAGACGAATCCGAAAATCCCGGTTCGGAAATCGGGCTCTATTGCTTTATTAAGACCATCTGCCTTGTCAGAATGGCCTTGCCTGCTTGCAATTGGTAGATGTATGTTCCGCTTGACAGCGTACTTCCATCGAAGGTGACCTCATAACTTCCGGCACTCTGAGAGTTGTTTACTAAAGTTTTGACCTCTTTTCCGTTAAGATCGAATATTTTAAGAGTTACAGCCGATGTGCGACTCAAGGTATAGCGTATTATCGTCGTGCCGGCGAAGGGATTCGGAAAGTTTTTCTCCAAAGTTGCCGTTGCATTTGGGGCATCCGTTACACCCGCAACTGCAGCAGTAAAACTGCCCTGCATCATGCCCTTGCTTGCACTGCAGCAATGATTATTGCATTGATAATTATAGTCGCCTGCCACCATGACCGGATAGGTAAAGGTTTGTCCGGTAATTATCGGTCCGAAAGCATTGGCGCCGGATGGAACAGATACTGATTGCAATTGATGAAAAGGATCTGCCGGACCGAAAAAGCCCATCCATAATATGGTGTCCCCAACTTTTACGTCGAGTGTTGATGGCTTAAAATTCTTGCCGGGACTGATACCTCCGAATCGAATTGTATCGATGGCAGCAAATGCCTGAGTGGTACCGAAAACCAAAACAACCATACTCAAACACAGTGCTATAAATAAAACTTTAACAATTTTCATAAGAATATTTCCAAGGTAATAAATATGGATAGAAGAACGTAAGCAAATAAGCTACCCTAAGATACAAAATCACTCACTGCAATAAAAGGTGCGGATTGAGTCCGCACCTTTCCTGCGACAGCTATAAGAGGACGATCAGTTATGATACGTACTTATCGAAGGATCATTATCTTCGTTACGGCAACAATAGATCCATCAGTAATTGCTCTGAGGAAATACTCGCCCGTTGGAAGCGGCTCGGTTGAAAGCGGAATGGAATACTCGCCTGAACCGAATATTGCATGTTCATAGGTATGCACAAGCTTTCCGGTCACATCAAAGAGAATAAGACTTATGTCGAGTGGTTTATCGCTCACGAGCCTGATCGTTGCTGTGCCATAACTTGGATCGGGATTTACCGTCATACTCAATCCTGCATCAGTAGCCATACTCTTAACGCTGCCTACGACAACCTCTACTTTGCCTTTGCCAAGCAAGTTAACCGAAATCGGTGAGCCTTCAGAGGCAGTGATAGTTACAATGCCATTGAATGTTCCGGCAGATTTCGGACTGAACGAGACGGAAATATCTTTGCTTGCTCCGGCATCGATCGTAAGGGGAAT
>PLXB01000503.1 GCA_003151215.1 Ignavibacteriota bacterium | reverse complement strand
AAGAAATGGTCGTTTCACTGCCGAGCCCTCCATTGTGCAACAGATTGCGTTAATGGAAGCCCCGGTGACTGCGAGACTCGGCGAGACGATTGGCGTCCTGAAAAAAGTTTGGCTTCTCGGCAGGCAGAGTAATCTTCCAGCGTTCGAAGCCATCGTCTTTCGGGAAGATCTCGGCACCGATATCGGCATCATTAATTTCGGCGGCATGAGAAAATCTCTTCCGGCCGGAAATATTACGATGCAGGATATTTATGAGATCAACCCGTTCGGCAATGAAATGATCATTTATGCAATAACCGGCGCTGAGATCAAGAGCGCTCTCGAATGGATGGTTGCAGGTAAAGGACATGAAGCCTGCGAATTTTCAGGTATTACCTGTACAATAGATACTACGAAAAAAGACGGAGAGCGAGTGAACGAACTAAAAGCCAAAGGCAAAAAAATTGATCCGAAGAAGAAATACTCTGTTTCAACAAATATTTTTGTTGCATCACATCTACATTCGATGTTCGGGCTCGATGAGGATTCCCATCCTCTCAGGCATACCGGAATTATCGATTTCGATCTCCTGGTTGATGGTGTTCGAAAGAGAAAAGTAATTTCCGGCGAGAGTGAGGAATGGATGAAGGGATTATAGCATCGATCTCACAATTTCCATCACTTTCGCCAATGCTTCGTCAAGCTTTTCGGGATGCTTACCTCCGGCTTGCGCAAAATTCGGTCTTCCGCCGCCTTTACCGCCGACAATCTCGGCAACAGCGCCAACTAACTTCCCTGCTTGGATTTTCTTCTCTTTTGCGATATCATCGGAGACAATTGCAATTAGCGAAACTCCACCATCAAGCTTTGCTCCGAGAACGACGACTTTGCCATTTCCCATCGCCGCCTGAACCATCTCGGCAAATGATTTTAATTCTTCTGCATCAGAAGCTGATACCTCTTTCGTTGCAACTGATATCTNNGCACATCAAGAGGCTTTGAAGAATTAGCAATAGCATCAGCCTCGGATTTACGAGAACCGAGTTTCAGTTTTGCAATTTCTTTCTCAAGCTTGCGTTTTTCATCTTCAAGTTTTTCTCTCTCCCGTGATAGCTCATCATTTTTCGAGAGTTGGTCATTTATCCATTTCTCTACTCCCCGCCCTGTGACTGCCTCGATGCGCCGTGTGCCGCTTGCAATGCTGCCTTCGCTCGTAAGTTTGAAAAGCCCGATCTCGCTGGAATTCTGCACATGCGTTCCACCGCAGAACTCACGAGAGAATGGACCAAAATCTACGACGTTTACACGAGCACCATATTTATCTCCGAAAAACATCAGTGCGCCCATTTTTTTCGCTTCATCGAACGGAATATTGCGATGATGATGCAGCTTTATTGCTTCACGGATTTTTTCGTTGACAAGTTCCTCAATATTGTGTAATTCTTCGGGACTAACTTTCTGATAGTGGGCAAAATCGAAACGAAGTCTTTCCTCCGTGACAAGTGATCCGGCCTGATGGACATGCTCACCAAGAATTTGCCGCAGCGCCGAATGCATCAGATGCGTTGCAGTATGATTGCGCATAATGTCATAACGGCGGGTTTTATCAACGGTCGCAATTGCTCTCGATCCTTCGCCGATTGGAGTGCCTTCATTTTCTATCACATGCCCGATAGCCGTTCCACCGCCAAGTTTGCGGACATCGGTTACGTGATAGTGCTCTCCATCAATGACGATCATTCCAGTATCGGAAATCTGGCCGCCGGATTCTGCATAGAAAGGTGTACGGTCGAGGACGATCATATCATCTTGAGAAAGCAATACAGAGCCTGCATCTTCAAGATTTTCGTAGCCGGTGAAAGTCGATTCAATATCGAGTGATTCCGTATTGGCAAGCTCTTTATGTTTCTTCGATTGATGAACTGATTTGCTCCGGTTTTTCTGTTCCGTCAGAAGCTCGGAGAAGCGGTTCATATCGACAGTAAGTCCCCGCTCTCCGGCAAGAACTTGTGTCAAATCAATGGGGAAACCAAAAGTATCATAAAGCTTGAATGCTTCATCGCCTCCGATGAACGGCGATTCCGATTCTTCTTCTCGCCGGGCGATCTCATCAAAAAGTGCTAAACCACGGTCAAGCGTTGCATTAAAACTTTCTTCTTCACCCTTAATGACTTTATAAATATGCTCACGACGTTCTTTGAGTTCGGGAAATATTCCGCCCATCATCTGAACCACAACACCTGTCAGCTCGCAAATAAAGGGTTCTCTGAATCCGAGTTTTCGTCCATAACGCGCCGCCCGGCGCAGGACACGGCGCAATACATAGCCGCGACCTTCATTCCCCGGCAATGCTCCATCGGCGATCGCACAACTTAAGGTTCGCACATGATCGGCAATAACTCGCATTGGAATATCGGTCTCTTCATTCGCGCCATACGGGATACCGCTTTTTTGCTCCATCATTTTGATATACGGAGAAAAAACATCGGTATCATAATTCGAATTTTTTCCCTGAAGAACTGCGCAGACTCTCTCAAATCCCATTCCTGTATCCACATGCTTCTGCGGAAGATCGGAAAGCGAACCATCGGCATTGCGATTATGCTGAATGAAAACGAGATTCCAGATCTCTATTACTTCCGGCGAACTCGCATTCACAAGAGATCCGCCTGATTTATCAGGAGTTTTATCGTAATGAATTTCAGAGCACGGTCCGCAGGGACCTGTCTCGCCCATTTCCCAAAAGTTATCCTTGGCTCCGTGACGCTGAATGTGCGAGGGATCGATATCGGTTTCGCTCTCCCAGAATGCTGCTGCTTCGTCGTCCGATTCAAAAACGGTTGCATAAAGACGCGATTTATCTAATTTCCAAACTCTCGTCAGAAGCTCCCATGCCCAGCCGATCGCTTCTTTTTTATAATAATCGCCGAAGCTCCAATTGCCGAGCATCTCGAAAAGCGTATGATGATAGGTATCGCGCCCGACTTCTTCGAGATCGTTATGCTTGCCNNGAATCACCGGAGCGCTCGGAACGATCGTATGTCCCCGCTCACGGAAAAAATCAAGAAAGCTTTGTCGTATTTCGTTGGATGTCATTATATTATATCAAAAGTGGAATGGACTTTAGTCCGTCCACTAAAATTAGTCCCTAATAAACAAAAAAGCGCCGAAATGTTTACTCCGGCGCTTAGAAAAAATTATTCGGATACTTTACGTTGTCACTTGCGTATGCAAGCCGATCTCCTCAAGAACGGAGCTGACTCGCAAACATTCAGAAATCTCTCCATCAAAAACCAGCGACTGGCCTTTGGTATGAACTTCCCATGCGATCTTTTCGGCAAATTGCACTGAGCAGGCGATTGCTTTGCATACCTGTTCAATCACTTCGTCGAATGTATGGATACTATCGTTGAAGAGAAGCACTCGGATTGGTACTTCAACGATAGTTTCAACATCGTCTCCAATAAGTTCTAATGTATCGGTCGAACTACGGATTCTCCCGGGCTGCCATAGCGCTTCTGCAAGATCGAAAATCATTTATCTTTATAGAACGAAGGTTAGTTAATACATAACACTAACAACCGAAAAAGGTCTCGAAGTTTCGGAAAAGTACCCGTGCAAAGCAGAGAAATTACCCCAGGAAGTTACGAAGTGGCTTGGTTTTATGCGCATGGCGCAGGCGGCGGATGGCTTTTTCCTTAATCTGGCGGACACGTTCGCGAGTCAGCTTGAACCTATCGCCTATCTCTTCCAACGCCATTGGTGGCTGATCATCAAGCCCGTAGAAAAGCTCAAGTACTTCCCGCTCGCGGGTAGAAAGAGTCAGCAAGGCGCGCTTGACTTCGACCCTTAGTGAGTCGTTCATTAAGATCATATCCGGAGGAAGCTGCTGCGGATCCTGCAGAACATCAAGGAGCCTATTATCCTCGCCCTGTGCAAAAGGCGCATCAACGGAAAGATGGCGTCCTGAAATTTTCAACGTTTCGGAAACTTCGGCAGAACTCATATCGAGTTTATCAGCAAGTTCCGAAGCAGTCGGCTCGCGTTCGAATTCCTGCTCGAGCTNNAACGCTTGGCGGCTTTGATCAAACCGAGATTGCCTTCATTGATCAGATCGCCGAGGGAAAGACCTTGATTCTGGTATTGCTTTGCCACGGAGACGACGAAGCGAAGATTCGCTTTTACAAGAATCTCTAAAGCCCGCTGTCCGTCAGGTCCGGCGGCACGGATTCTTCTGGCAAGTTCTATCTCCATCGTAGAGTTTAGAAGATCCATTCTGCCGATCTCCTGAAGATACATATCAAGAGATTGGCTTTCGCGATTCGTGTACTGTTTCGAAATCCTCATACTGATTTACAGGTTTTGATTCTAAGGCTTATTAAACCGATGCACTTACTACCTCGAAATGAAATTATTTGTTCCGCAATAATTTTTACCGGAGCGGAACCTCTTCGGAAGAGCGCACAACAGATACAATTCCGACCGATCTATACCGTTCATATAAATCATTTGTTACGATCGTCAGTTTCGACGCTTTCGCCATACCGACGATCAGTAGCTCTCGTTGGGAGAGAACGATCCCGGTCCGGTTTTCAATTTCCTGCGCCGATTCTGCAAAGCTTTGAGCATACCGGGAGTTGAACCCGAGAACCCTGACTACCATCAGCCTCTGCATTACTGCATCATTCTCGTCTTTTCCGCCAGCTGCGCGAAACAGTTCGAGAGCATTATACATTGTCGTATAGCAAACACCATTTGAAAGAGCTTTTCTCAAGATCGTCTCTTCGCCCTTTGCTGCGACAAGATATTCTCTAAGAATATCTGTCTCGATAAGAAACTGCATCCGACGGATTAAGAAATAATTAAATTTGCCTAATAAGTCTCTCTGTAAATCCCGAAGCGGCTAACAAACCTTCCGATGCAAGTGCAAGCGCCACTATTGCAGGTTCCAACTGCTGGACTCGAGCTATTTCTTCTACTTCACTCCTTCCGCCTTCCGTTCTCGAATCCCAAAGTACGAGTTCTGCAAACATTCCTTCCTCAAAACTTGGATGCGCTTCACCCAGCACAATATGCCATGATGAATCGATTCGGTGCAGAACTCCCTTGGTATGGATCGGTCTTGCAGGCATGAGTTAGTAGTGAAGTTGGTATTGATGGGAGTCTAACCGTCCCTGAAAAGGGATTGTTCCAAAAAGTACGAAAGAGAATAGATATTTTCAAACAAATTATTGATCAAGAAACTCTTGTAAGATGATCCTCGCTGCTTCTTCGTCTTGCCGGTACTTTTCTTCTCGCTTGGATTTGGACCAGCCCTGCTCTGCGATATTGGACTTCGCCATGACAGAGGTCAGACGTTCGTCGTGAAAGTGATGTTCTATTTTTCTTGTATCGAGCTTTATAAAGAGCTTTTCGGCGAAAGTTCTGACGATGGTTGTAAACTCGCTATCCGATCCGGAAAGTGTTCTCGGAAGGCCGAAGATGACGCAGCCGACTTTTTCTTTTTCTATTATTGCTAAAATTTCTTTCTGGAGCCGGTTAGTGTTTTCCAAAAAACCGATAGGTCGTGCCAACATCCGGAGTTCATCACTTATGGCAAGACCAACGCGCTTGGAGCCATAGTCAATTGCGAGAACGCGGGTAGTTTTTTCCATGAGACCCGATTACTCTTCATAACGTTCAGCCGAAGTTACTCCTCGTACATGCCTTAATTTTTCGAGCAAGCGGCTTAGATGATAAGTATTTTTTACAAAAACAGTCATTTTGCCATCAAACATCTGATCGGCTGTATCGATGCTGAATGAGCGGATGTTGGTATTATTATAACTGGATATGACGTGAGTCAGATCACTGATCATGCCGGGGCGGTCTTCACCATAAATGCGGATACCGACAAGATAATCGGCGGCGTCCTCTGTGCCGGGCCATTCGACATCGATCAGACGCTCCTTACGATTATCGATCTGCATCTGCGAAATATTATAACAATTCCGGCGATGGATCTTCACACCATGACCGATCGTCACAATTCCAACGACATCATCTCCGGGAACAGGCGTACAACACTTCGCATAACTATAAAGCAGATCGTCTCGCTTACCTTGGATAAGAATGCCCGTCTGCCGGCGTGACTCCTCAAGGTATGGAGCTTCTTTGGGAACAGATACTTCCTCTTTCTTTTCCTGTCCGCCGGGTTTGAGCCATTCGCGAAGATTCGCGATAATATCTTCGACTTCAACCTTAGCATCGGCAATCGCAAGATGAAGTTTGCCGATATTCCCAACGGTTAATGTTGTTGCAAATTTGGATAGGGTATCGTCATTGACATGCATCTTAGCCTTTTGCAGCCGCTTCTGAAGCATGTCTTTTCCTTCGAGTATCTTCACGCGCTGTTCTTCATTGAGGAATTTACGAATTTGGTTTCGCGCTTTATGTGTAACGACAAATTGCTCCCAATCCGGATTCGGACGTTGATTTTTTGATGTGATGATCTCAACCTGATTTCCTGAAACAAGTTTTGTATGTAATGGCACGATCTTTCCGTTCACTTTTGCACCTATAGTGCGCAAGCCAACCTGTGTATGAATCTCGAATGCAAAGTCAACTATTGTTGAACCCTTTGGCAATATCTTTAAATCTCCTTTCGGTGTAAATATATATATTTCATCCTGATAGAGGTTTAATTTAAAGCTTTCCATCAGTGCTTTTGGTGCATCGTCGCCGTGCTGTTCAAAAACATCGGAAACCCATTTTACCCATTCGTCAATATCAGGATCGGTTTTGGTAATATTCTCTTTATATTTCCAGTGTGCCGCAACTCCTTTTTCCGCGATCTCCTGCATTCCTTTGGTGCGTATCTGCACTTCAACCATTTTTCCGGTCGGTCCGATAACAGTCGTATGGATGGATTGATATCCGTTTTTCTTCGGAACAGAGATATAATTTTTGAATCGTTCCGGAACAGGGGTATAGATCGAAGAAACAATGCCATACACGGAGAAGCAATCATTATCGTTCTTCGTATCAATAATAACCCGAATAGCAAAAAGATCGTAAAGATCTTCCACTCGTTTTCCAAGACGGATCATCTTATTATAGATCGAAAAGATATGCTTCGGCCTTCCAACGATCTCGAATTTATACCCCTCTTTCTCTAACTCTTTTTTGATCGGAGCAACGACTTCGGCAATGTAATTTTCGCGGTCAACTCGTGTTTCTACAAGCAATTTCTTGATATTATCGTATGCTTCACGATTGAGAACCTTAAAAGACAGATCTTCCAATTCCCACTTAACCTTTGCCAAACCAAATCTATGGGCGAATGGCGCATATACGTCGAGTGTCTCCTTTGCCATACGAAGCTGGCGCTCCGGAGGAAGGTATTCGATCGTCCGCATATTATGCAGACGGTCGGCAAACTTAATAAGCATCACTCGCACATCATCGACCATTGAAAGCATGAGCTTGCGATAGGATTCTGCCTGCGTGATCTCGCGGGATTTAAAAATATCGGATATCTTTGTCGCTCCATCGACAATGCCTGCAACTTCATCGCCGAATTCTTCCCGTATCTCTTCGAGGCTGTATGCGGTATCCTCAACTACATCATGAAGCAGGGCGCAGGCAACGGAGACGTCATCGAGCGGAATTTCCTGCGCGACGATCATTGAGACCGCGAATGGATGAATGAAATACGGTTCGCCGGAGGCGCGGCGATCGTTCTTATGCGCATCGTAGCAAAGACGAAGCGCCTTCGTTACCATTGCTTCGTCGAAGTTCTTCAGGTTTTTCCGGCAAGCATCGAGCAGCTCTCCGAGCTTTTCTTTATAGAGGGTTTCACCTGTATCAACTACCTTTTTTTGGATAGCCCCATCCTCTCCGCCAGCTTCATGCTGCGATGTATGGGGCGTGAGGGAGATAAGAGTCTCAGGTGTCATATATAAGAATTGCAGGATTGTAGCCCTGCTTCCTAAGCAAACATAAGCGTCTGCCTTAACATGAAAAAATTCTATTTGCGCTGCACACCGAACCATCCGAAATACAGCGTTGCACCGACATTCAGATGGGCAAATACAATCGGGTCGGCAGTGGTATTGAAATCAAAGCCAACGGGCGGTGCCTCTCCTGTAAAAAGAAAACCTGCGGCAATTTGTGCAAAAGGAGTGAGAATAAATTTGTCTCCGAGCTCAACATCGAAACGAGCTCCGATAAGCCCCTTCATTCCTCCTCTGCTGAACGATCTGGCAAGAGTCTGCGACGGTCCGATCATTGCACTTCCGCCGGCAAGAGAATCTACATGATAATATTGCTGCGTATTGGAAATCGTCACATGCATATACCCTAATCCCAGATAGAATTTTACCGGACTATGGGGATTAATCACAAAACGAAAATCGAATGACAAATATTTTGTCGCCATATCCTCATGTGTCGGAACGTCATAATGCTGCGGCCCATTTCTTATAGGAAATGTAGCCGGCTGAGAATTTATATCTGCACGATATAAATTATCCTGGATAAGATCGTCGCCGAACGTAAATGAATTATACGAGATTTCGAAATCTATACCACGGGTTATTGCCGTTCCCATAGAAAAGGAAGATGCAAATACCGATGTTGGTGCAAGTTTAGCCCTGTTGCCTTGATTGACTCCCGATAGATTTCCGATTCCGATGCCTCCGCCAATGCCGATGGCTTTCCAGGCGATAGGTGTTTTCAGTTTTTCGCGATCTCGTTCTTCTTCCGACATTTTTTCGACGGCGCGAATCGAATCTTTTCGGGACTGCTCAATTGCTTCGCGGGTAAGTTCTTCCTGTTCGCGCTGAGCAGATTTGATCGAATCCTGACGCCGTTCTTCCTGTGCATGCATCAGCTCATCACGCTGCTTCTTGATGATCTCTTCATTCTCGCGGCGCTCTTTTGTCATCACCGAGTCCGGTGGTTTATTACCAACCTGCGCATAAGAACGTTGCGAGGAGAAAAGGAATATAAGGAGGAACATCATTACTCCGGCCATACCGAAGAACAGTCGTTTAGCATTTTGCGTAGTCAAAGTCATTATCTCTTCTATATCCTTCTGTTTAATTTCGGCGATCTTTTGTGCAATGAGCCCAAGATACTCCGGGCTGTTGCGTTTACCTCGAAAGGGAACCGGCGCAAGATACGGAGAATCCGTTTCGATCAAAAACGAATTTTCAGGAGTCTGGCGGACAACATCGGTCAGCGTCGTATTCTTAAACGTAATATTCCCTGTATAACTAACACAAAAACCGAGTGAAACGGCTCTATTCATTTGTTCCATGTTCCCTGAGAAACAATGAAATTGCCCGAATCCAGAGCCTATTTCGCGTCCTTTATAATACTCTTCTACGATAGTGAGTGTTTCATCGATAGAATCCCGGGTATGAATAATGATCGGTTTCTTTTTACTTATGGCAAGCTCGATCTGCTCGCGAAATGCTTTGATCTGCTGATCTTTCGGGCAAAAATCATAGTAGTAATCAAGCCCGATTTCCCCGACTGCAACGACTTTGGAATTATTGTCCATCTCTCCGGTTATTTTCTCCCGAACTTCACCATTCCATTCCATGGCGCTATGCGGATGAATGCCAAGTCCGCAATAGATCTGAGAGTGTCCAGATGCAATGCGAAGTGTTGCATCAAAACTTGCAAGATCAATTGCAGGAACAATAAAATGGCTCACGCCTGCGGCTTCGGCTTTCGAGATCGTTTCTTCCCTGTCATGATCAAATTGTTCGGTCTGGATATGGCAATGCGTATCGATCATTAAAATATTGTTTCGACTCTCAGTGTAAAATTTCTGATGGGGGCAAGATTACCTGCGATCTCTACGTAATAGTAATTCAAAAGATTCTGTATCTGAAAACTGAATGTGACCGGCAGTGCAAATAATCCCAAAGCTGTATAGGCAATGCGAGCGTCCAGTATATAAGCATCCACCCGGGCGTCGCCGTTCGGCACTTCCTTTATCAATATTGAATCGACTGATTCATATCTCGATATATACCGAAAATCCGATGATATCGTAAGCGGCCCGAGTTTCGTCTCTGCGCGAGCCTGCAAGAGATGTCTCGGACGGAAATTCAATATCTGCTTTGTTACCCTATCCTGCGGGAATACGTAGGTGTAACCAAGGCGTAACGAAAGATCGTCATTGGAAAGAGGGTAAAATTCAATGACCTCTTCATGCCCGAAGATCTCAGCCTTGGTAAGATTCCCAAACTGGATCGCCTGCGTTCCGTTATTACTGACAAAATGTGCCTCAATAAGATTATCGAAAGTAGAATAAAATATAGCGCCATCGAGAAAAATATTGTGCGTCCTGTAACTTCCTCCGATTTCCGTCGAATAGCTTTTCTCCGGTGTTAATTCCGGGTTCGGTATCACATGAATAAGGCTGAAGTACTGGTCAATGTATTTTTCTGCGATCGTCGGTGCACGGAAGCCCGTCCCGGCAGAAGCGCGGAAATTTAATCCCTCTCCGGCATCGAAGGTCACGCCGAACTTCGGAGAAATGCTTCCGAGCGATGAAGAATCGTCATACCTCACTCCATCGGCACGCAAACCAAAGGTGAAGATAAGTGGGGAAAGTCTATATTCTGCCTGAGCAAAAGCACCGAGCGTGAGACCGTGATGCGTCTGATACAGATCGGAGTTTACCGTTTGATACAGTCCGAGAATACCGGTTGTTAAATATACCGAGTTAAAAATATCGCTATTCCCGTCAAAAGCAAGATAATAATTTGTTGCATCCGAATGCGGACCCGGCAGACCTCCGGGCAATGAAGGATCCGTCGAAAAATTGGTATAATGAACGCTTGCCTGCGAAGTGAGAATAAAATGATCGCTTAAAATACTTTGCAGAGAGGACTGGATGCGGGCTTTAAAAGAATGAATCCGGCCATTGACTGCGCCCAGAGAATCAGAAGGCGTTAAGGCATGATCCAGATCTTTCCAGAACAAAAAGCCCCCATGATTTTCATTGGCAACAAGAACGCTTGTTTCGAATCTGTCATGATCGGAAAATGGCGTCGTTATTTTTGCAAAGCCGCTGGATTTATACGAGTCATCGCCAAGCCTGTATCCTTCGTTTCTCCGTACTGCAAATGATCCCAGTAATCCAGTTTCTCCTGCAGTGCCCGTCAAGCCGCCTTCAAGAGAAGCAAATTTTCTTCCCAATCCGGGAATCTGCCATTCGGGATATTTTACCTGGTCGTACATTCCGACATTGGCATTGATCGCTCCGTGCAGCGAATCGCTCGGCTTTCGCGTAATGACATTGATCACTCCTCCGAGCGCACTCGATCCGTAAAGCGCCGATCCGGCGCCCTTCACAACTTCGATGCGGTCAATATTCATGATCGGCAATGCATCGAATTTTATATCGCCGTTATCGGCAGAGAGATACGGCATTCCGTCGAGCAAAAATAAAACACGCGAACCGACAGAGCGCGCGTATCCCGATGAGCCGCGAATACTGACCTGCGATTCAGTGACCGATACTCCCGGAATATAGCGCAGCGTATAATCCAACGCTTCAGGCGAGCGCTCGGTGATCTCCGGAGATTTTACGACGCTGATCGAGATCGGAACGTCCTGCGTGAACGTCGTATGTTTCTGCGCAGTGACGGTAATATCTTCGCCAAGAAGCGGTTTCTGATCTAAAAAAATGAGAAGGTTATTCCCGCCGGGAATGCGGATAACCGTATCTTTATAACCGAGGGCAGTGATCCTGATGTAAGCGACCCCTTCTTTTTTTATCCGGAACTCACCACTGACCTTGGTGATCTGTTTGCGAACCGATTCCTTATTTCCTGAAAGCGCATCGATCGTTGCTCCGGCAATCGGCTCCTGAGTTTTTTTATCCTTGACAAATCCATAAAGCGTCAGCGCGTCCGATTGATCGGTTGCCGATCTCCCTTCTTGTGCAATTGCAGCAAAGGGGATAATCACCTGAGCGATGAGTACGATAATAATTACTCTCACGGAATGAAGGGCTGTCTGGGAAGTGAATCGAAATTAACGACAAGATCGGCGCCCGTCCTTTGCTCGCCGGGTTTTAAGGTGAAGCTAAGCGAAGAGTCGTTTGCATCGTGGGCGAAGCCGACGGCATGCCAATCCTTATTAATATCGTAACCATATTTTTGTGCGACTGCAAGATAATGATAGGTCGTATCGGGCATGACGGTGATAGAATACGCCGTATCATGGAATGTCGTCGATAATGTCGTTGCCAGGATACTGCCGTTCACGGCGCCGGCAAGAAGATACGAAGCCAAAAAAGGCGGCTTCGCTTCGACAAGAACGACAAGAAGGATCTGCACCGAATCTTTCGGAGTGCCGATGAAATGGATATTTCCGGAAAGCGTTGAGATGCCAGATAAAGGCGGCGGAGAAAGCCCT
>PLXB01000432.1 GCA_003151215.1 Ignavibacteriota bacterium | reverse complement strand
TGGACCGATCCGATGCATCTGGAAAAATGGTGGGGACCAAATGGCTTTTCGACGACGACAAAAGAATTCGATTTTCGTCCAGGAGGCAATTGGATTCATACGATGCATGGACCGGATGGGACAGATTTTCCGAATGAAGTCTACTATGAAGTGATCATACCACCTGAACGAATTGAGTACTCTCATGGCGGAGGAGATGATGTAGGCGTCAATGATGCACAATTTCACGCAACGGTCACATTCGATGATGAAGACGGAAAAACTCGTGTAACGATGAGATCTTTATTCAAAACAGCAAAACAACGCGAACATGTTGTCGAGAAATATGGCGCGATCGAAGGAGGCAAACAACATCTTTCGAACCTCGAAGAATATGTAAGATCATTGCAAAAATAAATTATGAATGGAATGACGAAAATTTTTTTATTTTTGGATTTTTGGTTGATCTATTGCTTTGGAGATGACTATCTCTATATCACAAGTCATTTTGATAACTTATTCCAAGCCGGGAAGGAGAGCAGTTATGAATGAACCACTTATTACCGATAAGAAGCAAATTCACGATTTGCTGCACCTATGGGCTGAGACGACACGAAAGGGACAGTTTGATCATGTTCTCGATAACCATGCAAACGATGTGGTTATTTTTGATGTCTTACCACCGATGAAATATGAAGGAAAACAAGCGTACAGTAAAAGCTGGGGCGAATGGCAACCGAACACAGTTGAAATGGGACACTTCGATCTTCATGAACTCAAGATTACTGCTGGAAGTGATATTGCCTTTGCACATTGCTTCATCATGTGTGGCGGCACATTGGAAAGCGGCAAGGAATTCGAAGATTGGGTGCGGGCAACATTTTGTCTTCGAAAAGCAAATGACACGTGGCTTGTCGAACATCAGCATATCTCAATGCCGAGGAAATAACACAATTTTCAAGATCAAAATATTCACAAAAACACCATGAAAAAAAATAAAACATTGTATTGGATTTTAGCAGGATTATTTTCAGCATTTATGTTGCTTAGTGCCATTCCTGAAATCATAAACAATCCTGATGCCATAGCATTTATACATCACTTAGGCTATCCGCAATATCTCAATCCTTTTATCGGCATAGCAAAAGTGCTCGGTATTGGGGCAATACTTCTCCCTGTCGCTCAGCGGTTAAAGGAATGGGCTTATGCAGGATTGTTCTTTGATCTTATCGGTGCTACATATTCTCAAGTTGCAACCGATGGAATGATGCCCGGGATATTATTTATGCTGCTGCCGATCATATTACTTTTCGCATCGTATTACTTGAAAAATAATTCAGTTCAAACAGCTGGATCACCTTTCGCGGCTTGATGAATATATTGTAAATTTAAAAAATTAACTTTCAAATCATTTATTACTTGTGAAACTATACACGTATCTCAATTTCAATGGCAACTGCAGGGCTGCTTTTGAATACTACGAAAAGCATCTCGGCGGAAAAATAGAAATGATGATGGCACATTCTGAAGACTTCGTGTATTTATTCGGGTCGAGAGATGACAATAATTATGACTGAACCACTCATTATCGAACGAACTTTCGATGCACCAGTAGCTAAAATCTGGAAGGCGATCAGTGATAACAGAGAAATGAAACATTGGTATTTCGATATCGAAGATTTCAAACCTATTGTCGGATTTGAATTTCACTTCACCGGTGGAAGCGAGCAAAGAAAATATTTGCATCTCTGCAAAGTGCTTGAAGTGATACCTGAGAAAAAGCTTTCTCATAGCTGGCGATATGTTNNGATATGAAAATTATCCGGGGAATTCACTACTGACATTCGAATTATTTCCCGAAGGCCAGAAGACGAGATTGAAACTCACGCATGAAGGCATCGAGACATTCCCGCAAGGCGATAAGGATTTTACAATCGAAAGCTTTACTGCCGGATGGACGCATATTATTGGCATTTCGCTGAAGGATTATTTAGATGCTTGATTATAATGTATGCAATTCTGAAAGTTTAAAACTTCGGCGATAACAACGATGTAAGCTCGTATCAAGAATATAAATTTATACTTATGGCAACTGTGCAAGTTCGTTATATCGTTTATAATGTCGATGCTGCAATAGCATTCTACTGCAATCATCTCGGTTTTCATGAAGACATGCATCCTTCTCCCTCATTTGCTATGCTTTCGCGAAACGATCTACGTCTTGTTCTCAGCGCTCCAAATCCGGCAGGTGGTGGAGGTCAGGCGATGCCTGATGGTACCAAACAGGAACCGGGAGGATGGAACAGATTTTCGATTGAAGTTGCAGATCTCGCAGCCACGGTTGAGAAACTTCGCAAAGCAGGAGTTCATTTTAAAAATGATATTATAACAGGCATTGGCGGTAAGCAGATTCTTGTAGAAGACCCATCCGGCAATCTTGTTGAACTGTTTCAGCCTATTATTCCTGAAGCTCGCCTCACTTCGAGCAAAGAGATCAGGGCGAAATGAAGCAGTAAGAACCATCTGATAAAAAAAATATGTGCAGAAACATCAAAACACTCTTTAATTTCGATCCCCCTGCCACAGAACAGGAAATCCGCGATGCTTCTCTTCAATTTGTGAGGAAGCTATCAGGGTTTACGAAACCATCGCAAGCGAATGAGGCTGCATTCGATCATGCAGTCGAGGAAGTAACCATCGCAGCGAGGACGCTGATGTATTCGCTGGTGACAAACGCCGAGCCGCGTGAGCGCGATGAAGTTGCTGCACGAGCAAGGGCAAGAGCGATCGAAAGATTTGGATTACAAAAATAAAATAAGATGGAACAAAAAACAAAAATTAATGCCGAAGACGGCAAACAAGAATTAGTGATTACAAGGGAATTTGATTTGCCCGTGGAATTACTTTTTAGAGCGTATGATGATCCGGAAATTATTGAGCAGTGGATGGGGACGAAAATACTGAAACTTGAAAATAAAAAACACGGCAGCTACCAATTTGAAACAACCGATGTGAAAGGAAACAAATACGGGCTTGGCGGAGTGATCCATGAGTTCAGCCCCGGCCGGAAGATCACACGGACATTCGAAATGGAGAATGCGCCTTTTGGCGTTCAGCTCGAGGTTTATGAATTTGAAAAAATCACTGAAAATGCCAGCAAACTTAGTATGCATGTGATATATGAAACGGCTGCGCAAAGAGATCAGGTCTTAAAGTTACCTTTTGCTCAAGGGATTAACATGGCACATAACCGTATACAAGACATCGTAAGTAAATTACAATAACACACAATGACAAAAACAAATAAAATCATCTACTGGGTATCAACTATCTGGCTTGCATTAGGAATGGTAGCAACCGGAGCCGGACAGTTAATCAAGGCGAAAGAGGGGCAAGGAGGAGCAGATATGATTACTCATTTGGGCTATCCTCTCTATCTTCTGACAATATTAGGCATTTGGAAAATTTTAGGAGCTGCAACAGTGCTGAGTCCTAAATTCCCTTTACTAAAGGAGTGGGCTTATGTAGGTTTTTTCTTTCTTACAACGGGAGCGATATTTTCACATATTGCATCGGGTGATTCCTTGACCGATATATTCCCGGCATTGCTGCTTCTCGTACTCGCAGCCGTATCGTGGTATTTCAGACCTGCTAATAGAAAGATCGTTTCAGTTCATCAATCATAATCATCACCATAGAAAGTTATAATTTATGCAAACAGTCAATAACCTAATAATGTTGAGCATGTCCGTCAGCGACATGCCCAAGGCAAAAGAATTCTACTCAGATAAGCTTGGCTTCAAGATCGCATCGGACTATCGCCAAGACGACGACAACTGGTGGGTATCACTTGCTCTTCCGGAAGGTGGACCAACCATCACTCTTGCAAGAGCAAAAGCACATATTCTGGCAAGCGCGGGGGGAATGAAGCCAGGCACGTTGTCGCTTTATTTTGCGACTACCGACATTGCCGAAGCTAACAAAGAACTCGCCAGCAAGGGTGTGAAGGCTGGTGAAATTATGGATGACCTCTTTGGCCCGGGATCCGGGGTGAAGTGGTTCAATCTCCAAGATCCGGACGGCAACCTGGTACATATTGCACAAGCCGAAAAGACTCCTTGGGCGTAACGACCCAATTATCGGACGCGTAATTCATTTTTGAGCGAATCGAATCAGACTAAGTGCTTTTTTAGATACTTTGGTAAGCTAACCCATTTATATGAAAGAAGAAAAAGCAGTTAACGTAGGCCCGTCAAAGATTGAAATGGTGTACCAACATTTTGGTGAAGCCACATCGCCTCCTGTTTTGCTCATAACGGGAGGCCAAATGTATGCATGGCCTGATGGTTTCTGTACGGAACTGGTTCATCGCGGCTTGCAAATAATACGCTTCGATAACCGTGACAGCGGTTTGTCCACGCACTTCCATAATGCTCCTGAACCGGACTTTGCGGCAGCTATGGGAGGTAATTTTTCTTCCGTTTCTTACACCCTTTCCGATATGGCGGCAGATGCTATTGGTTTAATAGATGTTCTCGGTTTCAAAAGTGCGCATATCGTTGGAGCTTCTTTAGGAGGAATGATAGCGCAAACTATTGCTATAGAATATCCTGAAAGAGTCAGGTCACTAACTTCGATGATGTCTACTACCGGAAACAACTCTGTTGGCCAACCTGATTGGGTGGCATTAGCTCCTTTAGGTGCCGCGCCTCGTGAGAGGCAAGGTTTTATCGAATGGCAGGTCAAGGCTTTCAAAGCGGTTGGCTCGCCAAAATATCCCCTTGATGAAACAACTGCTGTCACGAATGCAGGCCGTGCCTGGGACCGCGATCATGATTCATTTGGATCGCTGCGCCAAAAAGTAGCTGTTTTGAAATCAGGCGACCGTACAGTAAAACTACGGATGTTGCGCGTGCCTACTCTTGTTATGCACGGAAATTCAGACAAGATGCTTAATATAAGCGGCGGAAAAGCTACCGCAGAAGCTATCCCCGGTGCCGAATTGGTAATATTTGAAGGAGTTGGGCATGGCTTTCCTCCGCCATTATGGTCAGAATTTGCAAATCTGATAGCTAATCACGTTAACAAGGCAGAGGGTATAAAAATATGAAGAATAATAAAAATAAGCTGATACCGGAAGATCGTGAAAAACTGCTCGGCATATTGAAAGCCCGTTTTAATAAAAACATGAACCATCATAAAGGATTCGACTGGGCCAAAGTGCAAGCAAAGCTGGAAGCT
>PLXB01000123.1 GCA_003151215.1 Ignavibacteriota bacterium | reverse complement strand
AGATATGGGCGGAGTTTATGGAGTCGGCGTCAGGGCAGCACCCATACACTATCCGCGCCAGCAATATCAATTCTCGATCAACTTCGGCTGCGACCCTAATCGAGTCGATGAACTTATCGCCGAGACGATGAAGAAACTCGATACGATGGCAATGAAACCACCAGAAGATATTTACATGACGAAAGTAAAACAGATCGAGCTTCATGATGATGAAGTCAACATGAAAGAAAATAACTATTGGCTGAATGCCCTCTCGCAATATTATTGGAACGGCGAAGACCCGAAAGCCATCCTTTATCGCAAAGAAATGATCAACGCCCTCACAGCCGAAGACATCCGCCGCGCCGCTCAAAAATATTGCGCGAAAGATAATATGGTGGAAGTGGTGCTGTATCCGGAGAAGAAGAAGGACTAATTCACTATTATGACGATATACTGAAACATTGATATGCTGAGAACATCTGTTCTTCTCGCTACATTGTTTCTTGCTCAAGTCACGTTCGAGATTCAGTACAAGGGATAAACTTATGGCATGCAGGGCGACGATATAATCGTTGAGGCCGGAAAGCCTTATGCCCCTCCGCCAAAAATTCCTGTATGGATCACTTGGTCTGAAAGTAGGGATTCCACTTGGGCGCAAGCAGAAGTTATTTATGGAAACACATGTGATACGATAGAATTCGCTCGCTTTCCAATAACAATGAGGATGGTTTTTGAAATCGTTTAATGGCAATTCTAATAGACATTTATATCGCGGAAATGCTCAGCAAACTAATGATTCAATACATATAGGGATAGGATCATTTGTAGGGATTTCATTTTACGGCATAAGGGATTCTTTTGTTGTGAAGTATCCCTCAGGGCAATAATTTCTGCCAAAAAATTTGGAGACCTCAGAAAAATGTATTATATTCGTAGTGAGATTATGCTCATTCTAGTGCCACAGAAAGCTGTAAGATAAGCAAAATCAGTTTTTTACACACCTAAACACACGTTTCGGAACACGACTAATTGATACGGTTTAGTTACTAGTTCAATCAGATAGGGTAAAAATTCCTGACCGCAACGAACCGAGAGTTCGCGGTACTTTTGATAAAGAGGGAAATTTTACTCTCGTCACATAGAACAAGAATGGAACCATTTCAACCATTAACGTCGCTGCCGTTTCGGACCGTGAATAACTTCGCGTCGCATACGCCAACACCGAAGAAAGTACTCTTTCTTACGTATCGCTTTCCGTATCCGCTATCGGGCGGCGACCGTTTGAAGAGCTATCACTTGCTTCGCCATCTCTCAGAAATTTCCGAAGTCGATCTTATCTCCCTCGACGAATGGGGTACGGCAACGCATGAAAATCTTTTGCATATCAAATGCTTCGCCTCTACCGTTACCGTCGTTCCCTTCAGCAAGCAGACTGCTGCTAAGAGCGCGGCTTTTTCTTTATTGAGTAAAACTCCGGTCGAACATGCCTGGTATAATTCACCGCAGATGCAGGAAGTGGTTGATATTGCATTACAGCATAAAAAGTACGATTTGATCGTCTGCTTTTTTATGCGAACTGCTGCATACGTTAAGGATGTCACGAATACGCCAAAAATATTAGTGGCAGAAGATTCAAGATTATTAGCCGATGAAAGAGCAACAGAAAAATTTTCATTCTCTGCGGAATATTTGGTAAGAAAGATCGATGCGGCGAAACTTCGCCGGTACGAACCGGAGATGGTGCGGCATTTCAATATCACAACATTCGTCGCACAGCCCGATGAGCACCGGCTGCTTGCTATCGACCCAACCTTAAAGACTGCAATTCTTTCGAACGGAGTTGATACAGTTAGATATTCTTTTTACGAAGGGGAAAAAGAAAATGCCATCCTATTCACCGGTCATCTCGGCATTACCCATAATAAAATGATGGCGCAGAGAATCCTGAAGAATATTTATCCGAAGATCAGAGAACGGTCACCACAGACAAAATTGTATATCGTTGGACAAGATCCTGAAATCTCACTCGCAAAGCTCATAGCTGACACCGCAGGTGCAGAACTTCATAAGAATGTCCCTGATATGATCTCATATTACCGAAAAGCATCGCTCTTTATTCATCCGCAGGAAATAGGAGCAGGCATTCAAAATAAGCTTTTAGAAAGTATGGCGATGGGAATACCGGTCATTACGACGGCGATCGGCGCGGCTGGGATCGAGGGTGTTATCGATGGAATGCATCTGAGAGTGAGCGAAACTAATGAAGACTTTGTTGAGGCAGGGCTCGCACTTTTAGCTCATACGGAAGATAAGCAACGCCTTGCGCGCAATGCGCGGAAACTCATCGAACAGCGTTATACATGGGAGCGAATCTTCGATAATTTCGATAGGATCATTTCCGGTGTTATGCCGAACTTTTTTATTTTGCCAAAACGGGTAACGACAAAATCATCGAATGGCTCACATTGATCAGAAAGGGAAGATAAAGCGTCATACGCTCTCCGGAAGGGCATTGTATCTTGCTATTGACGTTCTGATTTTGAACGCCTCTTTTCAATTCGCATTTCTTATCAGATTTTCAGTTTTGCTTTTCCAATCACCTTATTTATTGGAAGGCGCCCCGACGAATATCTATAATCCGCTTGAGCTTTACAT
>PLXB01000106.1 GCA_003151215.1 Ignavibacteriota bacterium | reverse complement strand
CGGACTAAGAGTCCGCCCCACTGGACTCTGAACAACAATTTTCATTCAACAAACACATTCACTATGAACAATAGACACCAAAATCTCGAAAAAAGATACACAAATATACCGGGAAAAATTATTGCCCTGAAAAACGGTGGATTTTCGCTTGCTGCCGATCATGAGCAGGAATTGACCGATGCCGATCTCCTGATCCTGAAAAAGCAAAATGAGCAGACTGCTTTCGCGCCCGAATCCCGATTGCGCTGGCTGAAAGTGGCAACATCCGATCCTGATCGCGCCGGAGATGAGATGATTATCGAAGGAGCAGATACGGATAACTTCCTTCGTAATCCGCAATTCCTTTGGTCGCACGGGCAGACATCGGAGCCGGTGCATACGCTCGGAAAAATTCTGAAACTTGTAAAAACGCCGAGCGCACTGTATGCTCTTGCCGAATATGCAACGCCCGATGTATCGGAATTAGCCGAAAAGATCTTTCAGATGGATGAAGCAGGCTATCTTCCTGCAAATTCCATCGGCTTCCGCCCGATAGAATGGGAGCCGAATGATTTCGGCGGCTTCCGCTTCTTAGAATGGGAATTGATCGAGATCTCGAAAGTGGAATTGCCGTGCAATCCTTATGCGGTAGATGACGGAGCGCCGGCTTCGAGAAAGCTTTCAATAAGTGAAGCGGCGGAGCTTCTATAGATGAGGGGTATGGGCGTATAGGCGAATGGGCGTATGGGAATATGCGCGACGGAATAAAATGATTTTATCCGAATTATTTCTTTGTAAGCGATCGTATGAGTCCTGAGAGAAGCTTTCCGACCGATTGTGCCTCCTGCCAAATGGGTTTGAGATTTTCGCGGCTAAAATATTTTAACCGAACACAAAGAATTAATTGTGTCTCAANNTGTCTCAAGTTCAGCTAAAGAGCCTTTTGCGATCGAAAGATGATGAAGATATTCACCGGTGCCTTTCCTGCCATGACCTTCGGCAACATTGGAAGGAACAGATACTGCAGAACGTCTGATCTGACTCTTTAAACCATAGAGTTCTTCGGAGGGTAATGATTTTGTGATCTTATATATATCTTCAACCAGATTTATTGATTCCTTCCATGTCTGAAGATCCCGATAATTTCTGATAGTTGTTTTCATGATTATAAAATGATAATGTAAGAAAATACAAATTCACAACAAAACCTGAGACCAACTATTCGCCCATACCCCTATATCCCCATACGCCTTCTATAAATAACTATTCACCAACATAACTACAACTAACCAACCAACTATGATAACTATGAACGAACAGAACAATACTCTCACAGCTACCCGCTCAGAAATGAAATCTCTTATTGATGAAGCAGTCACTAAACGCATTAAATCACTCCCCGATCGCTCTGCACTTAAAGGGCTTGATGGCGCGACTCCGAAAAATGCGGAGCGCGAAAAGATACGAAAGACATTTCGTTTTTTCTCCGCGCTTGCAGCGAATAATTATTCCGAATTGCATGCCATCCAATCGTCCTACGATCCCGAATATGTGAAGCTGCTCAATCCGCAGATCGAAGGAACAAGCTCGGCAGGCGGATATCTTGTGCCGCAGGAATTTTTCGCCGATGTGATCTTCCTTTTGAATGAATACGGTTTCGGACGTAATATTGCGCACAGGTCAGAATGAAAACGAATGTAATGAACGTCTCCACGCTGACTGGCAAGCCTTCGGTTGCGTGGACGGATGAAAATACGACGATCACTGCATCGACTGCAACGTTCGGAAGATTGACGCTGACGGCAAAAAAACTTGCGGCGATCTATCCGATCTCCAACGAACTGCTCGATGATGCGAACATCGATATTTATAATACGATCGTCCGCATTTTCACGAATGTCTTCGCGCAGGAAGAAGATACGCAGATATTCGCAGGCACGGGCGCGCCGTTTACCGGAATCCTGAACACATCGGGCGTGATCACCACTTCGCTCGGCGGTTCGACGACAAGCGGCAAAACAAAATACATCGATATCGTCTTCGATGATCTGATCAGATTAGTGAATTCGCTTTCGCCTGCTTATCAGCGCGGCGCATCGCTTTTCATCGAGCAAAATACACTGACCGATCTTTTGAAGATCAAGGACACAACGAACAGATATCTTTGGGATCTGACAAATGCCATTTTGCCGAGTATTGCAAATGCGCAGGGACTCAGCGGATCGGGACTCAGCTTCCGAGGCTTTCCGATCGTCGTGATGCCGAACGGAATTCTCATCAATGGATATGATTCAGCATCGCATCCTTCGACTCCGTTTGCGATCTTTGGCAATCTGAGAACTTCCGGCTGCTGGCTCGGCCAGCATGGCGGCATGGATGTGCGCGTTTCCTTCGATGCAACGGCAGATGGCGTGAATGCTTTCACCAACGATCTGCAAATGCTTCGCATGACTGAACGCATTGCCTTCGGTATCGGTCAGCCGGGATATCTTGGAGTGCTATCGACAAGTGCAAGCTAACAACAAACGACTCTGTAGAGACGCGCCACAGCGCGTCTCTACCGGAGGTTAATTTATTTTGTATCCGGCGAACTCCGATGATTTAATGATGCATGTTCCTTGAATTCTGGGCAAATAAGAAAATATCTGACGCGGCTGTCGTTGGATAAATAATCCCACTTTATCTCCGGCTTTCAGAGAGATCGTAGTGGAGTAGTTTAATAGAAAGACCTTCGGGCTGAGAGGATGGGAAAGAATCTGCGATCCCATAACAGTATTATCTACCAGCAAGCCAACGATAAAATATGCAATAGAGTCAGTGCCCAACTTCGAAGCGCTAACGGAAAAACTTCCCATAAATCCGTACACTCCTTTATCGGGAGCTGTGAATATATCGGAATTGAGATTGACATAATTACTGTCTTCGATCGTTCCGGCAGTACTATCGGCGACGAGATTGATCTCACCCTGTGTCGTATCGGTGATGATCATTGTCGTATCGCCTGCAGCAAGGAATGCAACGGGTTTGTTAAAATCGTGCAATACCCATGATGTGCCGTTCCATTGAAGCCCGTATCCGGATTTCGGCGTATCGGCTGTTACGGGTTGCGAGCGAAAACCGGTAACATGAGGCGCGGGATAATTTCCGCGAAGATCGCCGCCCGCAGGACCGCCGGGAGTTGAACTCAGCGCCACAAGACCTATCGGAATGTTGGCATTCGGAGATAAAGCACTTGCCATGCTTGTATGTAATCCGTATGGAACTGATGAAAATGCCGTGCGCGGAGATTCTTCAGGCTGCCCGTCGATGGCAATACTACAATAATATAAACTATCGAATGTCAATGAAGCAGGGATCGGAGTAACAGATCCGATGATAAGCGAGAAAATGCCAGTGACAGTTTGTACTTGCTGCGTTTCGGAATAAAGTAATGTACCGCCGGTCAGTGCATCATACAGAGAGATCACAACGGAATGACTGCCGTCAGATACCGGCGAATTGCCAGCGTAAAGGGCTCCCTGATAAGGGATAGTTCTTGGGATCTGCCCGAAGCAAATTCCCGAACTCAGCACAAGAAAGAATATGAGTGATAATTTCATTATCCGGTTAATTCAATTTGAAGACACTGAGATCTGCGGAAATAGTGGAAAGAGCAGGATCGGAAATTGACCAGACAATTACTTGAACCGTCTGCCCCTGTGTAAGTTTCAAAAGAGAAGCATAGGGAAGTGCATAAAAATCAGGAACGCCAAGCTCTGAATACTCAATAGGAACATCATAATCCTGTTCTCCGATACCTTGCTTATCGATGAATAATGCAATAGCAATATGGACATTAGTGGCCTGGTTATAAAGCTGTTGAACGCTTCCATTGACACGGAGATCGAACCTGTAAACACCTGTTTTCATCACTAAAAATGAGTTCATAACGGTATCATAAAATCCGCCATCGTCAAAAAAACCATTCCCGGATTTTATCGAAAATCTAATAATACTATTGGCAAAGCTATCTCCGCCTACATGAAAAGCGATCGGAACCGGTACAGGCTGCGGACCCCATGTTGCGCCGCTCCACATAAAAACATCGCCTCTCTGAGGCAGGAGGGTTGAGATTGGTCTGGATTGCAAACCAATCACTTCCGGGTAGGGATAGGTGCCCCAAAGATCACCAAGCGCAGGTCCCGAAGGAGCAGTCGAACCGATAATAAGTCCGGGTGGAATGTAGGCATTCGGGCTCAGTCCATCGGCAACCTGAGCATGTAATGCATACGGGACTGAAGTAAAAGGAGTCCGGGGAGTTAACTCAGCACCCTGGTCTATAGATATGCCGAGATAGTATGCGCTATCGAAAGTCAGCCAATCGGGGATCGGCGCGGTAGTGCCAATGATAAAAGTGAAAATTCCACCGGTCACATCGATGAATTGTGTTTCTCTGTAAAGCGCAGTGCCTCCGGAAAAAGTATTATAGAATGAAAGCATAAACGAATGCTTTCCATCCGGAGCGGGGCTTCCCTGAGATGTTCGAAGATCGCCTTGGTAACTGATCGTGCGCGGAATTTGCGCAGTTGAATTATCCCTCCAGAGGAGCAAAAGAAGCAGAATGAGCAGGGTTGGTTTCATAGCGAATAGTATCCTTTTCAAAGAAAACGCCTGTGCGCCTGCAAAGTTACAAGTTATTTCAACAATAAATCAACTAAATAAAAATACCATGAATCTACGAAAATTACCGTAAAGAAGCGTTGGAACGACGATCTGGGAAAATGCAGAATGGAGAATGCAGAATGAAGAAATTAAAAAAATGCTAACGACCAATGACTTTTTCATCTTGGAATTTTCCTTATCGAATGATTGTGATTTTTCCTGAGGACTGATATTCTTCTGTTTGGAACTGGTAATAATAACTTCCATTGGAAAAGGGTAAGAGAGTTATCGGAACCGTATGTTCTCCCTGGTCCTCGAAATCATTTTGAAGGAAAATCTGAACCTGATTTCCCATCAAATCAAATAATGTCAGTGTAACATGCTGAGAACTCGGTAATATATAGTGATAATTGAGGGATGATCCTGTTACCGGATCGGGGAATGTTTGGATCGAAAGCGAGTCGTATGATGGGGGCTGTGAAACTAAGGAAGTGCCCCCATTAGTAGTATGGAGAATGACCGCAGGATCGTATCCACTTGCCCAGCCAGATAATGAATCAACGAAAAAAATACTGGTAAGCTCAGTATTCACGGTGCTATTCTGGCGTGACCAAGTTTTTCCACTATCGCCGGTAAAGAGAATATCTCCAGTTCCACAGGCAGCATAACCTGTTTTTTTGTTAAGAAAAAAGAAACTGTTGATTGACGCTTTATAGCCAGTGGTATCCCATGTAAGACCCCCATCTGATGAATTCACAATATTAGCATCTGACGTATTGGCAATGATTTTTGATGAATCGAGTGCATGAATTAAATCTAAATCTTCCTGCAGCGGACAATACTTCTGAGTCCACGTAATTCCTCCATCAGTTGTGACTAAAAGCCCTGCTCCATTTGTCCCCTTTTGTGGGGGATAGGGGCCAAACCATAGTATTTGAAATCCACCGATAAAGCCCAATTTACTGTATGCAAATGACATTGATCGGCCCCTTACAGCATCCAATACAGTGTCACTCCATGTTTGCCCGGCGTTTGTTGAACGCGCAAATCTCCTACTCCCCGCATCATAAATGTAGAGAGTATCCATTCCAAACACTTGCATTTGACCTGTAACAGGAGCATATACTGGTATCCAATTCTTGCCGCCATCTGATGTTCTGATGAGAGCAGTATCGTTTTGGCCCCAGCCATTATTTGCATCGGCAAAATAGCCGATATAAGTCGGTGGAGGAGATAGCAAAGTCCAAGTAGTTCCGCCATTAATAGTACTGAATAGACCGTTACCAAATGTAACCCACCCGGTATCTCGGTTAATAAAGAAAATGCTGCCTGCACCTCCTGCAGCCGAACTCAGTTGCTGATACCATCCTTGTGACGGTGGCTGACCCTGCTGGTTTTGAGCTTGGTCTTGGGCAATGCTTGCACCTGCAAAGAATGCTGCGAAGAAGAATGCGATGATGATTTTCATGATTCCGATGATGAATGATTTACAAAGATGCAATTAAAAATACCGAATCACACTGAAAGTGGGAAATACTTTTAGTGTGAATTGTCGAAGTTTGCATCATGGACATTCGCATTATTGTCGGCGATAATATCCGAGGCTTTCGGCATAAACTTGATTGGTCTCAGGAAAAACTTTCTGTACGCGCAGGCTTGCATATTAACTATATCAGTTCCGTTGAACGCGGCGAACGAAATCTGGGTATCGTTAATGTCGTTAAAATTGCCAGAGCACTTAAAATCGAGCCGCATTTGCTTCTTATAAAAGATTCTTCAAATAAGGTGCCTCTTTAAAAGTAACCTGAAGTAGGAAAAGGTTACATGGAAAATCTATTATTTTTTAGTAAAATTTTATGACCTCCTTTTTTTCAGACTATACATTAGTCATTGATGATACTCTGAAATAACATTTTGGAGCCTCGAGTGTTACATACCAGCTAAGTAAAAATATAAACTCGGTAAATTCAAATTACCTTAGTTAAAAAACAATAATTTTATTTTCTTTATTTTCAATGATTTAACCGGCAAAGCCAAAAAATATTCAAAAAATATGCGATGGGCACCTTGACAAACGCCTAAAAATTTCGTATATTTGTATTCAAGAATACAGAACACAGCTATTTTCTTGTCATTTTTAAAGGGCGTCCTGCCTTTTGAAATCAATCCAAAACCTAATCATTCCACTTTAGACGCGATAATATCGCGTCTCTACTCAAATCACTATGAACCTCAAATTAGAACGACAAATATTTACCGATAGATCTACTATCGGCAGCCTTTTTATCGATGGCATTTTCGAATGCTATACGCTTGAAGATATAGTCCGCGCACCGGGAATAAAAATTCCGGGCGTGACGGCAATACCGTATGGTAATTACGAAGTCATCATTGATTTCTCGAATCGCTTTGCACGCAATATGCCGCATGTGCTCGATGTGCCGATGTTCGAAGGGATTCGCATTCATCCCGGAAATACATCTTCCGATACGGAGGGATGCATTCTGCTGGGCACCTTAAAAAATACCGACCGCATCTACAACAGTAAGATCGCTTTTCTCCAATTTTTCCGGAAGCTGGAAGAGGGGGTAAAGGCGGGAACGGTAACAATTGAAATCGCAAAATAATAGTGGGACGGGTTTTGGTCCGTCCGCAAAACACGGACTACAATCCGTGCCACTAAATATAGACATACATTAACAAAAATAAAAAACACTATGAACACATTCTTTTCATCATTACTAAAGATCAATCCTGCAAATCTTATCAAAACTCTTTCCGGAGTCGGGACGGGACTCTTAACGATTGCCGGTATTGCCGCGCAGCTTCCGGGCTTGCCGCCTTCTGTAACAAATATCGCAGGCATCATCATCGGCATTGCAACGGTGCTGGCTGCGCATGGCCTGCATATAGCCGAACCGCCGAAGCAATAGCAACTGTAGGGGCTCGCTGCGCGTGCCCTATTTTCAAGCGTTCGATACATCCGAAGAGGGCATGCGCAGCGTGCCCCTACAATTCCTCATTTTTTATTTATCATTGAAACCATGCCAACATTTCCATCTCCTGTTTCTCTCAGCGATTTCCAAAGCTATCTGAAGGATACGACGACCGATACCGGTATTCTTGCATTCTATCAATCTCTTCTCAATACTGCCACAGAAAAAATATATACATATCTCGATCGCGATTACACACCGGGCGCGGTGAAGACCGATATATTTTTCGGCAGAGGTTTGCAGGTTCACCGGATGCAATACCCAGCCGGCGCGCTTATCAGCTGGAAATATTATGATAAGACGGGTGCAGAAACCGTCGCGAATATCGCCGATCTTGTGCTTCTGGCGAACGGAAGTATTGCCGTCGGCGCAGTGATGAAATTCCTCTGGGGCTATGAGCACCGGCTGAAATACTCTCTCCCTTCGACATTGACATGTCCCGAAACGATCAGGTTGATCATTACCGAAGTCGCTGCAGTGATCTATGAAGAATCAAAACTCGGTTCCGGGAGACTTGGCATTATGATCGAATCGGATAAGAACGATACAAGCAATGACCGTCTGCGGTATTCAGATCTATCCGAAAGACAGAAGGCAATGCTTTCGCCATATAAAAAATATGCGATCTGAGCATAGTTTTTACTACCAAATTACAAAACTATCAACGACAAAACTACCTATGACTCGCGAACAAAATTTCCGCACTTCATTTATTCCTCAGTTTGCAGCGTATTCGGGCTGGGGCAACATTCCGCGCGATGAATTAAAAAAACTTCCGCTTTCATCAATTCCGGCATTCAGTCTTGATCCGGGAAAAACAAAGTACACAAAATTTGATCTTCTCGGCAAAGCGATTCAGGGTGAGCAGGATTTTTCCGTCACGATATATTATGCACTGCCTTTGTATAATGGAGAAAGTGCCTATCTCGATCATTCGGATATGATCAATATCATAGAGCAATTCATCAATGATCCTGTGTATGCTCCGCCATCAGTTCTTCCGGGAGATAGCTGCCGGATCGAATGCTCGATGCTTACAGGTGCCGGTGCTCCGGTTATTACGTATGGTAATACCAGAAACGCTGCAATCGTTAACGGCAAGTATGTTTTTACGATCTTTTAACCGCTGCCTCGATCAGTGCTAATTGATCTTGAAACCCGAGAGCATCACTACGGCGAATGCATTACCGCCCATCGTCGTCGTACTATTGGTATTCGGATCGCATACGAGAGAAACATGATCG
>PLXB01000329.1 GCA_003151215.1 Ignavibacteriota bacterium | reverse complement strand
CAAAAGAGATTGCGTATCAGCTTATCAGATTCGGAAAAGTCAAACGATCCTATTTAGGCATTGTCATGCAGCAGGTAGAGCTCGTTCCGAAATTGCGGCAAATTCATGAGCTAAAAAATAAGAGCGCACTTTTCATCACGCAAGTAGCAAAAGATAGTCCTGCCGAACGAGGCGGATTGCTTGACGGAGATATTCTTTTTATGTTCAGCGATCAGGTAATCGAAACCTCGGATGAACTATTCAAAATGCTCACCGAAGATAAAGTTGCCGACAGGCAATCGGTAAAAGTAATCCGCAATAATAAAGTAGTGGGATTGAATGTTTATCCGGTAGAACGGTAATAGGCAGTCAGTTATATAGATGGATCAACTAAGACACATTCAAGAAAAAATAACCGGCCTTCTATCACAGAAGCAAACCATTATAATTGCTATCGATGGTTATGGTGGATCGGGCAAGAGCACTCTCGCAAGAAAAATTCAGAATGAATTTACCGGCTCGGTCATAATCACTATCGATGATTTTGTCACTTCTGTTGAAAACCCTCCCGATCGCAAGAGGTTTCTCTCGCAAGTTCTTTTACCACTCACTGAAAATAAGGCCGCTCATTTTCAGCGATTTGATTGGGATGAGGAAGTCCTTGCCGATTGGAAATATGTTAATCCGGAAGGTCTTATTATTATCGAAGGCGTCTCGGTACTCGGAGCTGACTTCAATTCCTTTTACAATTTCAGAATTTGGATCGATTGCCCGCTCGAGTTGGCATCCAAGCGCGGCATGGAACGAGATAGAAATATTTACAAAGTAAATAATGATCAAAAACGGATAGAGATTTGGATAAAAGGGGATCAGGAATATGCGAAGACAGAGCCTTGGAAACGGGC
Organism: Ignavibacteriota bacterium; assembly: GCA_003151215.1. The sequence goes on along the minus strand of PLXB01000329.1, from coordinate 3,806 downwards.
AGATATTGTTATTAAAGCCTCAGGCATTTCTCTGAACTACGATTCATCGGATTAAAGGATTAACAAGATTTTTTCCCTCGTATTCATCTCTTGTGATCTTTAACCATGCACTTGGGCGACCTTCATATTCGTACGTCTCTATATGCAGAAGACCGCTTTTCTCAAGCACACGACGCGAGGCAAGGTTATTCACATCAGCTGTTCCGTAGATCACCGGCAGATTCATAGAAGTAAATCCATATTCCAGCGAGGCAATTGCAGATTCAGAGGCATACCCTTTTCCCCAATATCTTTTAATAAGGCGGTACCCAAGATCATAATAATTTATATGATCATTTCGTAACTCAGAACAAAATTTTAGCCCGGTCCAGCCAATGAATTCACCTGTTGCTTTGAGGGTCATCGCCCAACGTCCGATGCCATGGTCAATATATTGCTGCCTTACCGATGCAATGATTTTTCTGCTTTCTTCAATATCTTTCAGAGGATTTCCACCAAGATAGCGATGCACATCCGGATCGGAATCCAGCTCGAACATACTTTCATCATCGGATGGAAGTATTTCGCGGAGTATGAGACGGTTGGTTTCGACGAAAATATTCATTTTCAAAATAAAACACAAGAACAGAATTATTCCTTCCGTATGAAATATTTGGAACTTCGATCCTGCGTGGTTAGTTAGTAAGTTATAACTAACCGTTAGTAATGGCTAACATAACTACATTATTCACAGCGCTGGCGGATCCGACTCGGCGGGAGCTTTTTGAACGGCTTTCCAAGAAAGAGATGCCGGTCGGCGAGCTTGCGCGAGGTACAAGGGTGACGCGCCCAGCTGTTTCGCAGCATCTGCGGGTGCTGCTGGAAGCCGGGCTTGTGGTGTGTAGAGAAGATGGCACGAGGAGAATCTATTCTATCGATTCAAGAGGAGTAGATGACATGCGCAGCTACCTCGATAAAATGTGGGACCGCGCATTAGCTCATTTCAAAAAACAAGTAGAAAGGAAAGATTCATGACGGATAAATATATAATTCGTAAAGAGGTCATTGTTAATGCCTCGCAGGAAAAAGCATTTTGCGTTTTCACTGAAGGCTTCGATTCATGGTGGCCAAAAACACATCATATTGCAAAAGTCGAGATGAAGGAATCAGTGATGGAGACGAAGCTTGGCGGCAGATGGTACGAGCGCGGAATAGATGGCTCGGAATGCGAATGGGGTAAGGTCATTGCCTGGGAGCCTCCGAAAAGATTTGCATTAACCTGGCAGTTAACGGCAGATTATCAATATGATCCGAATTTTCAAACGGAAGTTGAAGTAACATTCGATTCAATGGGCGAAGGAAAAACTCGCGTTACTCTTGAGCATAAAAATCTCGATCGATATGGTAAGGATATGGAAAAAGTCAAAAGCTCTGTCGGTAGTGAAGGTGGTTGGGGTGGCATTATGAGGCTTTATGCAGCAACAGCCAATAATGAAGTAGCAGAAATAGAAAAAATGTCGAAAGATATTGCAGAGAGAATGGCTGAGCGAGTAGCCGAGTAAGAATCATGACGTTATGACCGATCCTAATACCATTCACAAAGAGATAATCGTAAATGCTTCAGAAGAGAGTGCATTTAGCGTCTTCACCAAAGGTTTTGATTCGTGGTGGCCACGTGTACAGCATTGCGGGAAGCCACCGCTTAAGGAATTCGTGCTCGAACCATATCTCGGTGGGCGTTGGCATGAAATATATGTGGGTGGCTCAGAATGCGATTGGGGTAGAGTCATCGCCTGGGAGCCACCAGTGCGCTTCGCGCTCACCTGGCAGATAACTGAAGATTATGAGTTCGACCCAAACTTGAGAACGGAAGTAGAAGTCACATTCGAATCACTGGGTGCAAACAAGACGCGTGTCATTCTCGAACACAAGCATCTCGACCGTTTTGGTGAGAATGCTGACGAGATAAAGATAGGCAAGGATGCCGGCTGGGGTACGATCATGCCGCTCTTTGCTGCAGCTGTGGAAAAGGCTTCTAAGTAAATTTTCATTCACAATCTAACATCAAATAAAAAAAATGGAAAAGAAAGACTATCATAGAACAATTATCGTTCATGCTTCTGCCCAAGAAGCAATGAAAAAGATCGCGCAAGTAAACGGCTGGTGGGCAAAGAATTTCACCGGCAAAGCAGAAACGTTGAATGATAAATTTAGCGTCCGCTTTGGCGATACATTCGTTGATTTTCAGATTAGCGAATTTCTTCCTGAGCAAAAAGTTGTATGGAAAGTGACAGATTGCAACTTGGATTGGATTAAAGCCAAGAAAGAATGGAACGGCACGGAAATAGTTTTTGCGATTTCCCCAAATAAGAATTCAACACAAATAGATTTTACTCATATCGGTTTAGTGCCGGGTGTTGAATGTTATAATGATTGTGAAGTCGGATGGGATGGACATGTGAAAAACAGCTTAGTAAAGTTCATAAACGAAGGAAAAGGAATGCCGGAGTAATATGCAAGCTCAAAACACATATTGATATGGACGCGATTTTTCGCGGCCTTTTCTTTTACGGGCTTTTTTAGTCCTTTTTTTCTGTTGAAGGCGCTCAAATATTTGCTATTTATCAAAACAGATGCAACTGACATTTACTCACCACGGCTATCAGATCCTTCGCGACCCAAGTTTGAATAAGGGAAGCGCATTTACTGAAGCTGAAAGAATAGACTTTGGGTTGCGTGGATTGCTGCCTAATGTCGTCGAGACAATAGAGCTCCAGGTCCAAAGAGTCGAAGAGCAGGTTGATCAGTTCGATAAGGATATTAATAAATATATTTATCTTACTCAGCTTCAGGATACAAATCAACGATTGTTCTTTCGGACGATCATGAATAATCCGGCAAAATATTTTCCGATCGTTTATACGCCGACCGTCGGCGAAGCATGCCAAAAATTCGGGCATATCGTGCGCAGAACCCGCGGGCTTTATATCTCTATAGCTGATCGGGGACATATTCGGGAGATCGTTCATAATTGGCCTGAACCGGATGTACGCTTCGCTGTTGTCAGCGATGGAGAGCGTATTCTCGGGCTCGGTGATCTCGGTATCAGCGGCATGGGCATACCTATAGGGAAGCTGACACTTTATACTGCATGTGCAGGGATCGATCCGAACAGTGCGCTTCCGATCATGCTCGATGTCGGAACAAATAATCAAGACTTCGTCAACGATCCGCTCTACTTGGGACTAAAAACTCCGAGGGTTCGCGGCAAAGAGTACGAAGATTTTCTCGATGAGTTTGTTCAGGCAATGACAGAAGCCTTTCCGAAAGTTTGTATTCAATGGGAAGATTTTGCAGGCCCGAACGCCAATAGTATTCTTAGTCGTTACCGCGATACTATCTGTACTTTTAATGATGATATTCAAGGGACAGCCGGAGTTGCCGTGGCAGGGTTGCTCGCCTCATGTCAATACAACGGTAAGCCGATGACCGAACAGAAATTCTTATTTTTTGGCGGAGGATCGGCAGCGACGGGAATTTCAGGACTGCTCACGATCATGCTGCAGGAGCATGGATTACCTTACGAAGATGCAAAGCGACGTTGCTGGCTTTTTAATTCCGGCGGCCTTGTCACTGCTGCACGAACAGGACTCGACGATTATAAAATGATCTATGCACATGAACATGAACCGATAACTGATTTTGTGAAAGCAATTGAAGTATTACAGCCAACGGCGATCATCGGAGCGAGTACTATCGGTGGAGCATTCACCAAAGAAGTGATCGAGGCTGTTACAAAGATCAACGAACGTCCGATCATCTTTCCT
>PLXB01000228.1 GCA_003151215.1 Ignavibacteriota bacterium | reverse complement strand
AGCAAAATATTTTTCTTCGCGTACTGCCGTCAAATTGGAGTGAAGAAATATTTTTTTCCCTGCGGGTTTCGCTCGGAGTGCTATCGCATGCATATTCAATAGGAAGTCGGCACGGTCTTTGAATGAAACTTCAAAAGGATTTTTCTTGATCGGCGTTTTCCATTCGCCGATCACCTTATCGACGGGCACGAGATCAAGCGGCTCGGTACGGAGTTTCGCATTTGCCGAAGCCATTTGTACTGCTTCATCGACGGCGCGTTTCCCGCTTGTTTCATTAACGTTGCGAGTTGCTGTAAAACCCCACGTGCCATCTTTAATAACCCGAATGCCAATGCCGTATGATTCGCTATCGGAAATACCGGTGATAATATTATCGCGCGCACTCACCGATTGGGATAAATACCGCACAAGCCTAATATCGCAATATGATGCACCAAGTGATCGGGCATAATTAATTAACTGATCGATTAGCAGTTGTTCGGTTTGCGGTGGTTTCGAGAGATTAGTATCAAGCGGAGATGCATTCATTCGCGCTGCGCGGGCGATCTTCAGATCAAGTCCGGTCAGTGCAAGGGCGCTGGATGCCAGTGCGCCTTTCAAGAATATTCTGCGATCCATAGTGAGTATGGGTTAAGAGTATAAAAAAGTTACAATGAAAACGCGGAGAATCCGAGAGAGTTCAATTGATTGCAAAATGGAGTGGAAACCGATTCAAAAAAAAGGGCGGCAACTACGCCGCCCCGAATAAGATATTATGAAACGAAGTCCAATGAAAGTTTACCGCAGCACTTCCAGTTTCTGGGTCAGGACGATATCATCGGAATTAAGCCGAGCTTGATAAATACCCTGGTGCAAATTACCGATAGGAAGTTCGAACTCTCCGCTGCCTTGTTTGAGATCTCTGGTATAGAGTACTCTGCCAAGCAAATCGTAAATGGTAAGTGTGGCCTTTCCTTTTGTTGGCAATGAGTATGAAACGACTGCTGAGTTACCGGTTGCAGGATTTGGTCGGACATTGAAGGAATTCGTAATTCCATCAGAGCCAGGCACAGAATTCGGCGGTACTTCAAGACCATTCCCCATAAGTGTAGAATATTTCTTTCCTGAGCTTAAGTAGGCAGGGTCAATATCTGTTATCCAAGTTATTCTTGCACTATCGCTAACCGGCTGTTTGGGATGGAAGCAGATCTTCACAGGCACTTTTGCCCCCGGTTGTATAACTAACGGCAATGAAGCAAGGAACGCAGGATCGATGGCAAAATTCACCTGGTCGGAAAGTGTCGGTGATTGCATAAGTGTGAAAGGAGCGGAGCCGATATTTCGGATCATCAGAGTTGCATTACAAACTTCGCTTCCGGTATCGACATTGCCAAAGTTAATATCATCAGCGCTGATAAGTCCTGTCGAACTATGAGCATCGAGCGAAATTGGAATATCGAAACAATCATTACTGATAACAAGTGTATCACTATGCCGAAGCGAATCAGGAGCAGTATAGCATAATTGAACCGTCAAAGAACTTTGCGCCGGAATCGAAGCGGGAAGCGTAGGAGTAACCGATTGAATTGAAAACGCCTTATCTCCCAGCACCAACTTTGCCGAGACAAAACTGAGCGGTGAACCACCGGCAGGCGCAGTATTTTGCACGACAAATGTTGTACAGATCTGACTTCCGATCTTTTGCTGAGGAAAGAAAATGCTATCGGGCACCAAGGACATGACCGGACTTGTAGTGAGATTTACATCGGGTGAGCTTCGATGGAGTTGAATGAGCAATCCATTGCCGTTATTATCAATAATTCCAACCGGTGCAATCGCTTCGGAGAGCTTGTTAGTTATCTTGACATTGAAAGAATATGTCTGAGCTGACTCCCAGAAAGGATGCAATTCTCCGAAGGTATATTCGCCAACTGTAGGGTCAAAGGAGACGTTATTAAATCTCGTGCCGGGTCTCTGAAAATAAACACCGGCAGAGTCATCGACGAGCATAACGGCTTTCACGCCGGGATTAGAAGTTCCGGTATCCTGAACATGGACAGTCCAACCCGAGCATTCTGAAAGTGTATCAATTGTTATTTTGAATGAAGGCGGGACGCCAGTATTTAACTGCATTCCTCCAGGTGCACTATACTCGGATTCATAATTAATTCCTCCTCCAAAACCAATCGAATAACTAACTTCTTTCATGCCGTATGAATAGCATATAAATGGATAATCGGAATGCAAATAAAAAGAATGATCGGAGACCGTGTAACGAGCACCTTTCATACCGGCGTTATAGTGATTCGATACAGTGTTATACGTTCCGATCGTTGAAAATCCTGAAGACCCGATCGGTACTTCGGGTGCACCGTCAGCAGAAACCTTTATAGTATTTAAACTATCGGCAATGATATTTACGTAAGAGTTTTCTACAACACCTGCAGGNNAATCCCCGCCGGGAAGAATTCAGCGAAATTATAAGAATTTCTCCATCTGGCATGAGGCACAATTGCCATCATACTGGGTGCAGGAATAGGTTTTCCGGTTGTTTGACTGCGCTCATCATATTGCACAACACTGATCTTATGTCCGTTTGTCGAATAAATATCGACAGGATTATTTATTTCAAATCGCTCCCCTATATTCAATGGCGAGCATGACAAGGTATAACCTCCGGGAATAGTTTGCACGTCTGCTTGTACGACGGCAGAACCTGCATCATAAGTGTAGGCGCGATAGCCATCGCCAATACCTCCGGTATTAGCACCTGCTGCACCTGCAGTAAAAGGAATACCAAGGAAACCTGTCGTATCCCAATATTCGACAGGGATCATTTGCTGAATCAACATATTACGACCTTCGCTATTGGTCGGAACGTCTCCGATACCTGCATCTTCATGACCCGAAATTACGACGATCGGTTTGGTTGATTGAATGATCGTTCCTGACATGTCATGACTTGCATCTCTGCCATCGGAGCGGACAAAATAACATTGTCCTTTGCTCAGTCCGACATTAAAAGGCTGTCCTTTCGGGTGACCGCCGGAAGTCGTTGTTGATGGAATTATCGAAACAGTTGTGACATCGTCACTAGCGATAATCATAAAAGCCCCTCCGGCAGAATCTGCCGATTTCGGCTGTCCTTTACCTCCGACTAAAGCACCATTCCCAGCGTCATCATAATAACTTGCAACAACGTATTCCTTCCCAAGTCCCAAAACGGGAAGGGCAAGATACGATCCGGTAGCGTTAGCGCCGCGGCTGAGAAACTGAACAGTGATCGGATACTTAGAAGTAATATGGCATGCTTTATAGATATTTTGTTCGGGAGTTGAATCAGCCTCCATCGATGAAATAGTCAGCTGAATTTGCAGCCGTTGATGCGCTGCTACGATTTTCTTCGTCGGAGTTAGTTCATTGCCCGATGCTGGGTCATAATACGAATAGTTGATCACATTATCATAATACGTTGTGATCAGTGCGTAGGCAGCATATTGACGGAAAAGGGAACTGGGAGCTATATTATTATATGTTGGGTAGATGAGACCGAGATAAAATTCCCGCCCTTCGTTAGTCAGGCTTCCATGAGATTTAAATACAGCATTGATCGTATCTCGCATCCCGAGCTGCGCCCATACCTTATTCTCCGTATAATACGTGCCGGCAGCTTCGACAACATACATAAAGCTCAGACCGCTGGTGATCGGACCGATCGTCGGTGCGCCGGGAGGTACGGATGTCGATGCCATATTATCCACACTAAAATCACCGTTCCATACTATCGTATCGCCGACTTCTACGGTCAGTGTGCTCGGAGAATAATGATGCCCGTATGTTCCTCCGAAATTGATGGTATGAAGCGTTGTCTGAATGGCATAAGCTTCAGGTAAAAAATAAAAAGATAACAAAAGTAAAGCAGCTGCGGGGAAAAGAGTAGCGCGTTTCATGATCTTGATTTTCATTTATGAGAAATAAGGAATTTCTGTATTCATATAATGTAATGGGAATCGCTGAGAAACAATACATCCACCGATGGCGAAAGCGTAGGTTGAATAATGATAATGTTTTACGACACCACTCTTATAAGAATATAACCCGAAAAAATAAGACAACTTTATCTATTCTTTCGTGCCCGGAATACATATTTGCTCTTAAGGAGCAAACAATTATGGTAAGCGCCGGGCTATTCTTGCAAATGCCCGACCTCTGCCAATCTAAAAGACCCTGAAACGGAGGTTTTGTTTCAGTACCAAAAAGAGTATTTATTTAATAATATCAAGTTTTTCCGTCTGCGTTCCGGTATCCGATGAGAACCGCACATAGTATACCCCTGCATTGAGGTTCCGTAGAAGGATCTCTGATCGTGAAACACCTTCCATGACATCTTGCTTATAGATTTCCCTTCCGAGAATATCATAGAGGCTAAGAGTAGCTTTAGCTAACTGCGGAGATGCAAAGGAAACAATAACTGAATTCCCGGATGCCGGATTCGGACGAATCGTGAATAATTGCATTTTGGGAGTCGGAGCGACGCCATCTTTTGCCCATGTACCAATTAAAGTGACGATCTGATCTTTTTCCGGCGAGCCGCTTGCTACAAGATTAGCATGGCGATCTGCATATTTTAGCGGATACGGCTTTGTCAGATCAGGCTTAAATAGTACATCAACCCAGATCGTATCTCCTCCGGCCAAATCAAAGTTATCAACAGGAAACTTACCAAGTTGATCGTTAAGAATATAGAATTCCAATGAGTCAGGACCAGTAATTGAAACAGTATTGATATGCGCATCAGGTCCGCCTTTCTCAGCATTATTTAATAAATATACTCGTATAATAACTGAGTCATCGACGATCGATGAATCTTCGAAAAAAGTTTGAATAGTTCTATCCCATACAAATCCAGTCCTCACACCTTTACCGATTAAGAGCGAATAATCTTTCTTCTGATGAAGGTATGGATCTTGTAGATTCGTACCCCAATGTATAGTTGTAGAATCAAATCCTTCTATATGCGGAGTATAACATACTTCAAAATTTATCTTTTGCCCGGGATTCAAAGTTATCGGCAACAGTAAAGAATCAGGGAAAGTAAAGTTTATCCCATAGTGATCCATTAGCCATTGCTTCGTAAGTATGAGCGGAGCAGTTCCTATATTCTTCACTCCAACCTGTGCGCATTTTGTCGAATCGACCAAAACTGAACCGAAGTCATGATCATCAGCAAGGATGATCGGTGTTATCCCATTTCCTACAAGTGCGATCGGCGCAGTGAAGCACTCATTAACAAGTTCGATGGTGTCTCGCTGTGTAACTGTATCATTAGCAGTAAAGCAAGCAGTGATGACAAGTGAATCGCCCACCGGAATAGTCACCGGTAGGGAGGGGACGGTGCGGGTAACCTTGAAATTCGGATTATTCAGCGACAATTTATCAGAAGAAAAAGTAAATGGGTTACCAATGTGATGTGTCACATTATTAATAACTGTATCCGACTTATGAGTGATAGAATCTTTAGTTATAATTGTATCACTGGTCTGAAACGATTTTCCGATATTATAAAATACGTAACTGNNTAACTGGAGCAGGTATCTTTCCCCAAAGATGTTAACAGATATTTGCCGCTATCCGGTGTTAAGTTAACGAGAGGAGGATTATATTGCAACCTGAAAACGCCGGCATTATTATTATCATCAACAATAAAGAGTGCAGCATAAGCGCTGTCTATCGGATTAAAAACAGTGACCTTAAAACATACGCCCGTATCGTTGCCGCTAAAATCAAGTTCAGTTACATCAATACCACCAGTATCAACGAGAGCTGTATTATATGATACTTCCGGCGGCTGAACAAAATCTCCGTTCGGATCGTCGAGAATTGTTACACTCTTGATTCCCTGGTTTTTAAGACCGAGAGTAGAATCGAACACACAAAGATTCCAATAAGAGCAAAATGTATCTACCGCTATGCGAATATGAGCCGTACCATTGCCCATTTGCATTCCGGCTGGTGAACCGTAAGAGAAGAAGTAATCGTCGCAATCGAAATCGCCGAGATCGTTATTCGGGTCGAGCGCGCGGAAGCCAAAATTATAGACAATAAAGGGATGCGGTCCTCTTGCATAATAACTGCCTGGAGCCAATCTGAAACGTATTCCGGTTAACTCAGGATGATTCGGAATATTTTTAAACTGTGTTTCAAGACCCAGAACTTGTTTGATCGGTCTGATCGTACCGCCGTTAAAAGATGTCCGTATACCGTTCGGTCCATCGAAATCATCTGTCGGAGCAATGATATTTGCATAGTATCCTTGCACATTTTCAAATTTATTTGAGGGTACATGCCAAAGATATGAAGTCCTCCAATGCGAGATAGGAACGACCGTTATCATGCTTGGCGCCGGAAAAGGGGCGCTATCGGCAAAATTTCGATTATCATACATGATAGCGCTGAATTTTTTGCCATTCGTCGCTTCCATATCGACCGGACACGTTACTAAATCTCGTTCTCTTGCCGGATAATTTAGCCTTGAATTTGACATATCTGAAGAACTAGAAGCACAGCCATCGAAAAAGTTAATTTTTGCAGTTATAGAATCTAATGAATAGACTCGGTAATTTTCTCCAACGCCTTGGAATTGACTCGGATCGGCAGGCTGAGAATCCTTCAGAGGGATCATTACATATCCCGTCGTATCCCATGAATCAACAGGCAGCATTTCCTGAATCATAAAATTGCGGCCTTCCAAATTTTTTCCGCTTACACCGCCGATAAATGCATTCTCATGACCACCAAGAACAGCGATCGGCTTATTAGATTGAATGATAGATCCCGAAATATCGCCGCTGCCATCGGTGCTTGAGGATTTAACGAGGTAGCATTGTCCACGACGCAATTCCACTGTGTAGGGGTTTTCTTGTTGATTTGCACCAATTCCGCTATATGTTCCGATATGGCCCCCCAAAGTCGTTGCATTCGGAATGATCGTAACGTTCGTACTATCGAACGGAGCAACGATCTCGAAAAAACCAAATGAATTCTCAATACTCGATGGAGCGTAAATACTGCATTGGATCCCACCGTTACCGGGATTATCGTTGAAACTCGTTGCGACATATTTTTTCCCAAGTCCAATAGTCTGAATAGCAGCATAACTTCCTCCTGAACATGCGCCCGTACTGAAGAACT
>PLXB01000231.1 GCA_003151215.1 Ignavibacteriota bacterium | reverse complement strand
AGCATTTGCTTCAAAGATGGTTTGGTATACATTTGTAACCGCGACCTTTCCATACCGTACTGCGTTCTAAAAATCTATGTGCGGAATAGCAGGAGTTTATGATTATGGATTTTCGAGCAATCCGCAGGTAACGCCTGAGTTACTTGTGCGGATGTCTGACCGCATGATTCACCGAGGTCCTGATGATGCCGGTTATCACATATCACGCAATGGGCAGTGTGGGCTGACATTCCGCCGCCTTGCAATCGTTGATCTCTCTCCGGCAGGTCATCAGCCAATGTCAAGTCCTGACGGTCAATATACTATTGTCTTCAATGGCGAGATTTATAATCATCTCGAAGTCCGCGAGGAACTTGAAGCGAAAGGGTATCAGTATAAGTCGCGCTCCGATACAGAAACAATTCTTTATGCGTATAAAGAATGGGGCGAAGAGTGTTTCAGGAAATTTCTTGGCATGTTCGCCATTTCTATTTGGGATGAGGAAAAAAAAGAACTATTTATTATTCGTGACCGAATAGGCATCAAACCTCTTTATTATACAAATCCCGACGGCAGATTTCTTTGGGCAAGCGAAATAAAAGTTTTACTTGAGCATCCTGCTATCGAGCGCGAATTCAATGAACATGCATTACCGCATTATCTTTCCCTCCTGATGCCGCCGGCTCCGGAGACTATGTTCAAAGGGATTTACAAACTTGACGCAGGGCATTCATTGCGAGTCACTGCCGGTGGTGAGATCATAAAAAAGCGTTGGTGGTCATTGCTCGATGCAGGAGCTATGTCGGTAAATTTAACAGAGCCAGAGGCAATCGAGGATATTCGTTTTCTCTTACGCCGCTCGATCAAGGACAGGATGATGAGCGATGTTCCGTTCGGAGTTTTCCTTTCCGGGGGTATTGACTCAAGCTTGAATGTTGCACTGATGAGTGAGCTCATGGACCGCCCGGTACAAACTTTTACCGTCGGTTTTACAGAACTCGAAAAATATAATGAGTTAGGTTATGCACGCCAGATAGCTGAGAAATTCAAAACGAATCATCACGAAATTCTCATCGATGCAAAAACTGCTCAGGATAAACTTTCAGATCTTGCATGGCATGAAGATGAGCCGAACGGCGACCCGGTTTGCATTCCTCTGTATTTTGTATCAAAACTTGCACGTGATAATGGAACAATTGTTGTACAAGTCGGAGAAGGATCGGATGAAGAATTCTTAGGCTATCCATGGATGATTCGCGATCTGAAATTCCGCTCGAAATATTGGAAGGGTTTTATTCCAAAATCCTTGCGTCGCGCCGGATATTTTGTCACGCGGCCGTTTATCAAACATCCATTGATGCGGGAATATTTGCGGCGTTATTCTGAAGGCGAAGAATTTTTCTGGGGTGGGGCGATTGCATTCACGGAAGAGCATAAACGCGATCTTTTGAAAGAATATTCTAAAGGGAATCATTCGTCATACAGATATCCTGAGGAATGGCATCGCAGGATCCAAGATCGTTATCCGAATGCTGAATATCAGCAGAGGATGATGTATCTGGAATTCCAGCAGCGTCTGCCGCAAATGCTTCTTATGCGAGTGGATAAAGTATCGATGGCAACGAGTATTGAAGCGCGTGTGCCTTTCTTAGATCATCGGATAGTCGAATATGCTTTTAGAATGCCAGTGAAGATTAAACTCGGTCCGAATATGGAGCCGAAACATATTCTGAAAAAGGCGAGTGAAGGTATTCTTCCGAATGAACATATCTATCGCAAGAAACAAGGTTTTGCCGCGCCGGTTGCCGAATGGTTGAAGAAAGATCTGAAACCGTTATTCGATGAATCTTTGAATTCAAGCCGGATCGTCAAAGAGTATCTGAATACAAATTATATCCGCATCCTTCAAGCCGAGCATGAATCCGGTTCCCGAAAAAATGGCGATCTGCTTTGGTCGCTTTTGAATCTGATGTTATGGGAGAAAAGATATTTCTGATGAAAAACATTCTTATCATAGAAGATGAACCGAAGGTCGCCCGTTTTATTCAACGAGGCCTTAGTGCTGAAGGCTTCCGCAGCGATATTGCAACGCAAGGCAATGATGCTTTAAGGATGGCTTCCGAACAGGATTATGATGTGATCACCGTCGATCTCATGCTTCCCGGAATTGACGGCTATAATGTGATCGAGAAACTGCGTGCTCAAAATTCTACTTCAAGTGTCCTCATACTTTCCGCCCGTGATACTTTAGACGATAAGCTCCGTGGTTTCGGAGTCGGCTCGGATGATTATCTGACAAAACCATTCGAGTTCGAAGAACTCCTTGCAAGAATTAATGCGCTTCTTAGGAGACGAGAAGTTGTCACGCCTGCACCGAGCCAACTATCTTATGCAGATCTTACTCTTGATTCACAAACGAGAAGTGCGCGGCGGCGAGATAGAAAGATCGATCTGACAAAGATGGAATTCCGCCTTTTAGAATATCTCATTCGTAACTCAGAACTGGTTTGTTCCCGCACGAAGATCGCCGCAAATGTCTGGCATGAGCATTTTGATCGTGAGACGAATATCGTTGATGTTTATATGATGTACTTGCGAAAAAAGGTAGATGCATTAAATGAACCTCTCTTAATCCATACCATACGAGGCGCAGGCTACATGCTGCGAGTGGAGGATAAATCGAAAAATACCGGGTTTGCAAACTAATATGTCGGTTCGATCGCCAATCAAATTCAGGCTTCGCACAGCTCTTTTTATTGCCGGAGCATTTTCTATTTTCCTCACGGCATATTTTGCTGCAAGCTACATTTCCATTAAGCAATCTCTTACTTCCCGAAGTGATGCAGAAGTATATGAGCAGGTTGATAGTATCCTTTCTTCTTTGCATTCTCCCGGTGATGAAAAAGATTTTTTAAAGCTGGCATCATCCCATAACTCTACAGGTGAAGCATCACTATCGTTAAAACTTGTCCGCTTTGATAATCCTTCCCATAGTATTCAATCGATCGGATCGCCAAAGTTGAAGTCTTTACTGGATTTGCATACTTTTTTCTTAAAAGAGCTTCCACTTGATATCCGTAACGGAAATAGTACGATCAGAATATTAGCAAGGTCGAATAAATTATATACGATCTTTGCGGCGATCAACACCATCGCTTTTCAGGAAGTATTCGATGATATGCTCAGAACATATTTATTGTTACTTATTACCGGAATCCTGGCTTCATTTGTCATAGGAATGTTTACTGCGAGGCTTGCGCTTAAGCCTCTTAAGATCCTTGTTGATTCTGCCAGATCAATAAAGAATGATTCTGGAGGTTCATCGCAAGAACTGCCAATGGATACAAAGACCCTGGAGATCAATGAACTCGCCACCGTGATCAATGATATTCTCCGCGTACGGGACCGCAACATTGCTGCCTTACGAGATTTCACTGCCGATGCCGCACATGAGCTCCGAACTCCTTTGACTATTTTAAAGGGCGAATTAGAAGTTGATCTGCGTACAAAAAATTTATTGACGGATGAAAAAGAAGCTGTTGAAAGTAATCTCGAAGAAGTCGAGCGGTTAATTCGGATTGTTGAGGATCTTCTTACTTTAGCACGAGCAGAGCAGACTTCTTTTCAAACGATCGAAACGAGTCAGGAATCGTGGAAGGTAAGTGAACTCATAAACGAACTTTTGAACAGACTGAAGCCGATGGTTGATGCTAAAGATATTTCTATTCGCTTAAAGATGAACTCAGATGTTACTATCTCTCTTCCATATATTGAAATCGAACGGATCATTTATAATATACTTTTAAATGCGATTCAATATACTCCGAAAACAAAAGAGATTTCCATCCAANNTTTCGAAATTCTATAGGGAATTTTGTTCTTTCAATTCAAGATGGAGGACTTGGTCTTACTTCAGAGCAGATCGCACATATTTTTGACCGCTTTTGGAGAGCAGGTATATCTCGAAGCGGCGTGGAAGGCGGAACGGGACTCGGTCTGACAATTGCGAAGAAACTTGCCGATCGTTTCGGAATCGTTATCGAATGCACCAGCAAGGTTGGAGAAGGAACAACCATGAAGAGCATCTTTCCCGCAGGGGCCCTCGAGTCATGAGATAGATAACCCGAATTTCTCATCAATTTCTCATCAATTTCCTTTAGGGATTTGTGTTGTACTTCACCTAAAGCTATATTATTCCACCTATGAATAAACTTCTTCTTTTTGGCATCATTTTCTCTTTCATCTTCCCGGTTTCTGTCAATGCAGCCACCGGCGGTATTCATGGCACGGTAAAAAGTGGTGATAAGCCGGTGCCCGGAGCAACCGTCCGTATAGTAGAACTGGATAGAGTGGCTCGTACCGATGCCAAAGGTGAGTTTGATTTCCCGAATGTCCCAAATGGAACGTATAAAGTTTTCGTCCGCATTATAGGTTATGCCCCTGCCACAAATATTGTTACTATCTCGGATAAGATTGCCCCTACAACATTTGCTCTGCGTGAATCAGCAATCGAAGCGGAAGAAATCGTCGTATCAGCTTCGCCTTATGCCGGTCTGCCGGGTGATCAATATCAATCTGCCGAATCGAAATCGGCTCAGGAATTACATGAAAGTTCGGGATCGAGTTTTTCGGAAAAGATTTCCGATCTTTCCGGAGTAGCAGTTCGATATATGGGATCTGCCGAAAGCCGCCCTATCATTCGCGGGCTTTCGGAGAATGAAGTGTTGGTATTAGAAAATGGATTGCGCATAGGCGACGTTGCAACCTTCGATCCGGCACATACTACTCCGATAGAATCCGAAAGCATTTCACGAATTGATGTTGTCCGGGGACCGGCAAGTGTGCTTTACGGACCGAATGCGATCGGGGGATTAGTGAATGTCATAACCAATACAATTCCTACTGCTTCGGAAAATCCTTTTTCAGGGACGCTTTCGCTCACCGGGAACTCTGTCAGTGATGAATACACAGGGTTCTTCAATGGCGTTTATAGTAACGCAGGTCATGCCTTCAGTATCTCCGGTGGCGGCCTTCATTCGCAGGATATTCGTATTCCAACAGGTACGTACGTTGATCCGGGCAGTGGCATGCTGTTCGACCTCAGCCGGATGCCCAATACATTTAATCATACTCAGGAAGTCGGACTTGGTTATTCGTATCAGGGAGATTTCGGAATGATTGGAATTGGCGCAAAAGATTACGAAATGAACTATGGCATTCCGGGCGTTCCACCTAATAGTATCGGAGTTGCGCCAAGCACATCTCGAATTACGGTGTTCAAAAAGAATCTGGAGTTCAGAAGTTTGTTCGCTGTCGAGGGCTCACTGGTTAAGCAAATACGTTTTAATGCAAATTATGTCGATTATCTGCATTCGGAATTTCCGACGATGCAGGATAGCACAGGCGCTGTTTCAGATCCGGTTGCAAATTTCCATCATAAAAAAGAATTTAATGCCACGCTGCAATTTCAGCATCAGCAAATGGGTAACTTCCAGGGAACGGTCGGGCTTTGGTTTAATAATGAAAATTATGTTATTGGCGGCGGAATGCCATTAGGTCCGAATTCTATAACGACGGGTTTTGCTGGATATATTTTCGAAGAATATTTTGCCGGAGAAAACACTCGCTTGCAGGCAGGACTTCGCTATGATTATAATCAGATTCATGCTTCGAACTCCACCGACTCTGCTTTCCTCGGCTTTGATCAGACACGTACTTCGAATGCAGTGACCGGATCGATCGGATTGATCCAAAAGCTCTCAACCGAAATAACTTCTTCGCTCAGTGTTTCTCGTTCGTTTCGAGCCCCGACCGTTCAGGAGCTTTTTTCAAATGGCTTCGACGCACCGAGCTTTTCGTATTTTCAGGGAGATTCGAGTTTAACTCCTGAAACCGCACTGGGAGTCGAAGCATCGCTGAAGGGAAATTTCACAAATGTATCGTTCGAGCTGACTCCCTATATTAATTTGATCAATAATTTCATTTATCCTTTCTTGACAGGAGATTCTACAAATATAGCGGGAATAGGGACTCTTGCGAATCGTCATTTTGCCGCTACCAATGCCAGACTTATAGGCTTTGAAGCAAGCTCGAATTTCCAGCTTGTCGACTACCTTGCGTTGCGGGCAAGTGTTGATTATGTCGATGCAAAAGATACGAAGGCGAATATGCCGCTTCCGCGCACTCCGCCCATGCGCGGATTGCTGCGGATGAGCTACCAGGATAAGATGTTTGCAGCGATGGTCGAGTGGCGATTAGCATCAAGCCAGGATAAACTTGGCGATGGAGATACGCCGACGGCAGGGTATGGCATTGTCAATCTGGGAGCAGGAGTTCGGTTCTTTCAGGGTGCTGTCATTCATAATATCAGCCTACACTGTGATAATCTTTTCAATAAAGTTTATCGCGATAATTTATCCTATGTAAAGGATTTCCTGCCGCAACCCGCAAGGGGAGTGCGGCTGAACTATAATGCAGTATTTTAGATAAAACGATAAGGCGACTCGGCACTGTTTTAATTTAGAGGATGTTTCAAAAAATGTTGTTTTAATGTGAAATATCCCTATGCAGACAAGATTGAGCCTCTTTATTCCTTTCCTCCTTTATTTCTTCATTCACGATTCATTTGCCCAGGAATCTGTCATAGCAGAACCGGGTCTGTTTCGTGATGCCGGGCGTCCTCTATCAGCTGCAATTCCCTTTCCGGATAATTCCGGATTTGTGACGATCAATCAGGCAGTATATAATGCTGCGAATCTTCATAATCCCGAGATTTTTACGATCGAGAATTTTCCGTTGGGTTCGGAAAGAGTAACTCTTCATGTAGAGCAGTTCGATGTGATTCGTAAGGATTCGAAGCTTGTTATGGGTACGAAAAATGGTGATGTGCCATGTATTGCTCCAACTCATATTCTCTTACATGGGACAGTCGAAGGGAAAGAAAATTCGCATGTCTATATCGCTGTCTTCAATGGTTATGCAATGGGATATATCGATGCATCACCAGATGAGCGATATCTTATTCAACCGGTGCAATTAAGTTCGGATGTTGCTTCTACCATGATTGTCTATAAAGAGAACGATATTATCCGTACAATTCCGCAAGGTGAAAAATGGAAATGCGGTACGGAGGAATTTGCTCCTAATTTTCCGCATATCGGAAAAATATCCGAAGAGATGATTAAGGCTTCGCAGATTCCGGAAATTCAATCTCAGAGAATGGTACATTTACTTAATATTGCCATTGATTGCGATTACGGATTTTATCAGGCAAACGGATCCGATCTCACCGGAGCACAAAATTATGCCATCGCAGTGCTCGGTGCGCATAGTGATATTTATATCCGCGATCTTAATTGCGGAGTATCGGCGAGCTATTTGCGCGTATGGACGACAGCCGATAGCTATAGTGATAATGGCAATACCACTTCCGATATGCTGCCTGCGTTTGTCGATTATTGGAATAATAATATGGTAAATGTTACCAATACTGCAGCAATGCTGTATTCCAATCACGGCGGCGGGGGATTGGCATATGTGGGCACGATATGCAATGCCGATGGCAGCGATCATGAGTACGCTGTTTGTGGTTTAAACACCGGTTATGTATTTCCAAATGACGGATATATTTG
>PLXB01000239.1 GCA_003151215.1 Ignavibacteriota bacterium | reverse complement strand
AACAGATGGAAAAGTCAGGGATCATGAAGAGGGTGAAGGCGACAAAGACGCAATACTCTCACATATTTACAGGTCGAAATAACGGCGCCGCCCAACGCGGCAAGCCAGCCACACTACCGCAAAACAACGAAGCCGCCGGTTACTACTACCCTACTATTGTCCATAGGATGCAACCGGTAATGATATGCTCCACTCGCAAGCTGGAGTCCGGCAACCTGATATTCCGTCGCACCCGCCTCCGGTGCATCCTGAGTGCCCGAATACACAACCGCGCCCGACCAATCCATAATTTCTACGCCAACCGATACTGCTCGAGTAGCGTGAAAAGGAATCGAGAATGTCGAAGGCCCGGAGACAGGATCGGGGTGAACAACACCGCCGATTGGCTCAATGCCATCGCCAGGCGAGAAGTTAGAGCCATAACGGAGAAAATTGTAGAGCAGCGAATCGCCACATTTGAATTTCAGGTCGATCGTCCCGGTGTCTGTGGCCGAGCCGAGCGTACACTTATTGAAATTCGCATCGTTGAGTTGAAATTTAGCGATATGAAAATTAGTCGATACCGAATCTGATAAATAAATCAGAAATTGCAGTCTGACAATCGGCTGGGTGGAATCCAACTGCATATTTGTCCCGCTAATTACAATAGGCAAATCTCTCATATAAGGCGAGACAGGAAGCTCTGGTTGGACCGTTGCTGTCGCGCCGGGAATTCCAGTTGAAGCAGGCTTTGCCTTGAAGGGTACCATAATGTCGCCGTTATATTCCAGCGTCATATTAATTGTGCTCAGGCCCTTTGATTTAAAGCTGTTGGCAGGTACAATGAGAATACTCGCTGTGTCGCCCGGAGCTACGGTGATTTTGGTCGCCACGGCCTTGAATACGATCGTATCGGTCGGGGTTGCATAAGCCACGAGAGGAATCGTTCGGTTTCGAGCCGAATCGGCATCGGTAACTATTTTCAGCAAGCCATTAGCAGAGCCGCTGAAGATCGGCAAATAGCGCACCGTCAGCGATAGTGACGAATTCGGCTTTATCACTAATGGGAATGTGGGCGGATTAACAAATATAAAATTCGGATCGGACAGAGTCATTGACGAATCGTGAATTGTATCGCATCCGAGGTTTAGAATATCTATCGTCCTCTCTGTATTATCGCAAAAAGCAATTGTGTCGAAATTTCTCGGGCTGGCATCGAGCGAGAGAGTTTTTGTCCCTTCTTTTACAAAAACTTTGTATGGAATAAATTGAACGGTCGCAGCTTTTGCGCCTTTTGAACTGTCTGATATACGCAAATAACCCTGATAACTTCCGAGGACAGCGCCAACGCCAAGAGCCTCGATTCCGGCTTCCACAGTATCGCGCGTTAGCCAGCCGCTCGAAGGAGTGAACCACTTGAACTGCGTTTTCGGCGGAGGCTTGGTCTTAGTCGAATCGAGCCATTCGAAAGTGGCATATAATGTGTCGCATCCATTTTCTGTTATTGTGAAAGCAAAAATAGAGTCTTGACAGCGAGTTATGGTGTCAAAGTCAATCACATTCGGCATAGGATTTCCATACCGGTCCTGCATGACCAACTGCGGCTTATCCGGATTGCCTGTTCCAGTGATTGGGAAACTCATTCTATTTGGCTTACCGAGGATCAGCACATTTATTATGAGAGAATCTACGTCTTTCCCAACCTGGGTCGGCGAAAAGCTAACACCAAAGTATTTGCTCGAAAATTGTGGAATGGTATCGTTCACATAGACTGAATCGAGAACGAAATTCGCGCCATATTTTAATTTCACACTAACGATCGGCACAGCAAAGCAGCCATCGGTAATTGTTATGGCTGTGTCTCTGACGTCGCATAACGAGATCGAGTCAAAGTGGATGCTCGAGGGTATCGCTCTGAGAGGATTGTCGTATTTCAGCGCTGAAGTTACGTTAACTGTGTCATAAGCCAACACTCCATCGTGCATTATCTCGATAGCAACCCTCGTTTGATAGATTCCGGCCAGAGAAGCTTGCAGGACCAACCTGAGCTTGCCATCGGAGTCGCGCGGTATCGGTATGGGGAATACTGGCGCGACACCAGTCGCCGGGTCGATTATGCCGAGCACTGGCATCGGCGGAGCGCTGGCGTTTGTCAGGAAGATTGTGTCACAACTAAAATTCTTTATCGAAATCAATGTGTCCCGCTGGCCGCAAGGTGCAATCGAATCCACTTTCATCGCTTCGGCAGGAAACTCAAACTGTGGCAGCGAGCCATCACCGCCATCTATGGTTTTCCAGACACTACCTTTTAAATCGAATGCATATATTACTTCGCCACGGCATCCGAGCACCGCAAATCTGGTATCGTATTCCAAACTTGGCCCACCTATAGGAAGCCATGAACGCCCCGAATCGTTGGAACGCCATATTCCTGATGAACCATTGCTTTGCGTCACGGTTCCATCAACTTGGACATAGAGTGTTGCTCCAAAGCCTGCTATGTGGCCTGTTGTGCGAAAAGGTAAAGTAGAAATATTAACCCATGTCACTCCATAGTCACTTGAGCGACGAACAGNNTATTATAGTCGCCTTCACCTGCGGTAAAGAAATTTGGCGTCCCTTTGAGGGCATAGACGCTCCATGTTTAGATTATATCGGCCTGCGATAGCCCTTGCCACGTAAGCCCACCATCTATCGAATGGTACCATACCTGCTCGTTAAATCCAGTTGCAACCCCATTTAAGTCATCGACAAAGTCAACGCCATTAGTTACCGGAATAGCATTGTTAAATGAGAATCCACCGTTTGCAGAAACGAACCCTGTACTCGTTGTCAAGCGGTTGGTAACAACAATTGCAGAAGCGGTGGTATCGATGTCCGAGGCCCTGCCCATCACTCCGGTGGGTATCCAGGATAATCCGCCATCGGTAGTTTGATAGAGAGCAGGTCGAGGAGGAATTAGAGAGTCTTGCTCACAAGTCAGCCAACCGTTTAGCGCATTTCTCATGAGAATTTGGGATACAAAGCCTACAGGCTTATCTCCGGATGGGTTCAGAGGAAATTTCGTTAACGACCACGATTGTCCGCCATCGGTTGTCTTATAGACCCCATCTTGGATATTGCCGGCGATAAACCCAACTCGTTCATTAAAGAAATAACAAGCACGAAAAGGATTCCCGCTTGGCTGCGTAAACATTTTTTGCCATGTTGCCTGAGCGTTTGAAGCAAAGCCGAGAAGAATAGAGGCCACAACGAGGCATAGCGGACGAAGACGGGTCTTCGACCTGCTGGTGCCTGTTTTTTCGGCAAAAACGCGCTTTCGGCTGATGGTGCTTCTCATTTGCTAATAAAACTCCGTAATCACACTCTAATAACCCCGGAGGACTGGGAAGGTCACGCAAATAAACTACTTTATGATTACAAGCATTGATTAAGTAACGTTCTAAACCAAAGTTCCTTTTATGATTAAATCAATAAAATTGAAAAGTAGTGTTTTTAGATGCAAGCTCGATCTGCCTCACCCCCCAACCCCCTCTCCCTGCTGGGA
>PLXB01000405.1 GCA_003151215.1 Ignavibacteriota bacterium | reverse complement strand
CTCTCGGCAACCTGCCGATCAGTTACTAAATAACAGACTGCCAACCAATACACTGCCAACCATTTCGCGCAGCACTTAGCCGTGAGCACGTGAAATGCTTGTTCATTGAAAATTGAATAAAAAAATCAGAAGCCATTGCTGACTTCTGACTCTTCGCATACTCAGGGCATGCTTCTAAATTCAGATTTCTGAAAGTTTAGCGTTTGCGGGCAGGATCGACTTCTTCAAGCCAAGCTACTTTTGCCTCGAGCTGCTCTTTCGGCTCGACCCAATTCGGATCGGGAAGGCAGCAATCGACGGGGCATACTGCAGCGCATTGTGGCTCGTCATGAAAGCCGACGCATTCGGTGCATTTATCCGGGACGATATAAAAAAAGTCATTGGAATGGAAACCGACTGCTCCGCTGGGCGAAGGATCGTTTGGTCCGTAGGTCTGTCCTGCCAAAGACCAATTCGCTCCGCCTTCATAAATTGCCGTGTTCGGACATTCGGGTTCGCATGCGCCGCAATTAATGCATTCGGTAGTGATAAAGATGGCCATAAATTTTTCCTGTAAATAAAACTGGTTAAATATTGTGAAAATTTATCAGCGAATTCTTTGAAGTTCCGGAAAAAAAGAATCTGCAACTTCGTAGCTCACTGCTTCGGAATTCATTAAACACGCGCCGTCAAAACATCGTTCGATTTCTTTGCGAAAAGTCCGAATATCAAGCCCCATATAGTCATCGGTATACTGCTTCAATTTATCGAGGGACTTGGTGTACTGGCTGATCGCGCCGCTGGTATTACCATTGGATAGGTGATGGCAGCCGACAGCCGCTTGTATCAATCCCTGCAGGAAAAGCCGCCGCTCGCCGCGCTCAACCATCCATAACTCTTCGAAGGCATCGTGACAATCGAAAAATTCTTTTGCATTAAAGAGATCGACGCCATGCAGGAAAATTTCGTCGAAGGATCTTTTTTCTGATTCATCCATTGAGAAATAAACAGGGAAAGGAAGTCTAAAGTTAACGGACTCTCTTGGAGTATTTATTGTTTACAAAAAATAATTTTTTGTATTCGAAATGAACCTCACGATAGGACCGTACACTCTCACTTCGATCGAAACCGGAACATTTGCCCTCGATGGCGGTGCGATGTTCGGCGTCGTACCGAAAAATCTCTGGTCGAGATCGAACGAACCGGATGAGCAGAATAGAATTCCGATGGCGCTCCGTGCATTGCTTGTTCAAGGCGGCGGAAAGAATATTCTCATCGACTCCGGCATGGGAGAGAAGTACGACGAGAAAACGAAGAAGATCTATAAACTCGATAACTCGAAATTCACGTTGCTCTCATCGCTGGCAAATGCAGGACTGAAGCCGGAAGATATCACCGACGTCATTCAAACTCATCTGCATTTCGATCATTGCGGGGGCTCGGTTTCGCAAACCGATGACGGAAAATTTTACCCGACATTCCCGAATGCAAAGCATTACGTGCAAAAAGAAAATCTCCTTTGGGCACGAAAACCGACCGATAAAGACCGGGCAAGTTATCTGAAAAACGATTGGGAGCCGCTCGTTGCAGAGGGAATGCTTGAGGAGTTGGATGGACCCGGCGAGATTTTCCCCGGGATCCATCTTCATATTTTTAACGGGCATACGAAAGCGCAGCAGCTTCCGCAAATTACGGATGGATCTAAAAGCCTTTTCTACTGCGCCGATCTTGTTCCGACGAAATCACACATTAACTTTCCGTACATCATGGGATATGATAATTTTCCTCTGACAACATTGGAAGAAAAGAAGAAATATATTCCGAGGTTCTTCGAAGAGAACTGGTTTCTTTTCTTAGAGCACGATCCGGTTGATGCGTTCGTGAAGTTGGAGCAGACGGAGAGGGGATTTAAGGCAGTGGCAGTTTTATGAATCGCAGCGATCTGACAAATCATATCAAGCAAGCGGCTCTTGATATTGGCTTCACAAAAGCCGGCGTCACTTCTGCTGCGCGCTTTGATGAAGCGGCAGATCGGCTTACTGCATGGGTTTCGAACGGCGCGCATGGCGTGATGAGCTATATGGAGCGAAATCACGAGAAGCGGCGGGATGTGAAAAATATCCTGCCGGATGCAAAAAGTATTCTCTCTCTTGCATTGAATTATTATCATGACTTCGAAACTCCGCATCATCCAAATTTAAAAATATCCAGATATGCCTGGGGCGATGATTATCATGATGTGATCGGAATAATGCTCGAAAAATTATTAGAGCAAGTGAAAATATTAGCTCCGGAAACAGAAGGTAAATATTACGTCGATACCGGTCCGCTGCTTGAAAAGGCAATTGCCGAGCGGGCCGGCGTAGGATGGATCGGCAAGCATACGAATGTGATCACGCAGGAAATCGGCTCGTGGGTATTCTTATCCGAGATCATTTTGAATCTCGATCTTGAACCCGATACTCCAGCAACCGACCTTTGCGGAACATGCACTCGCTGTATAGAAGCATGTCCGACCGATGCGATCACTGCTCCGTACCAGATCAATGCAACAAAATGTATTTCGTATCTGACGATCGAGTTGAAGCCAGAGAATGAAATTGCACCTGAGCTTGCAGCTCAGATGGAAGACTGGCTTTATGGCTGTGATATTTGCCAGGATGTTTGTCCATGGAACCGATTTGAGCAGCAAACACCTTTAAGCGCCTTCGCGCCAAGATCAGAAAATCTTTCTTTGACAAAAGAAAAAGTCGAGGCAATGGAGCAAGAGGAATTTTCGAAACGTTTTCGTAAGTCGCCTGTTAAGCGGACAAAATTAGCGGGGTTGAAGAGAAACGCAAAGGCGATGAATTCGTAAAACAAACATGTCATTGCGAGGAGTCGCGCAGCGACGACGAAGCAATCCCCTGAATGGTGGTAGACACTAACGGTCTGCCAAACTATAGGGGATTGCTTCGTCGGGCTAAANNCTAAAGTCCTCCTCGCAATGACACACTAAAAATTATTCTGTAAGTTATTAATGCAAAAAGTAATTATCATCGGTTCCGGTCCTGCAGGCCTCACAGCAGCACTCTATAGCGCACGGGCAAATCTTGCGCCGCTTGTTTTTGAAGGGGAGCAGCCGGGAGGACAGCTTACGATCACGACCGAAGTCG
>PLXB01000256.1 GCA_003151215.1 Ignavibacteriota bacterium | reverse complement strand
GAAGAAATTTATGCTGAATTTTGTTGCAAAGCAAACTCCTTTTGAGCTTTCGGCAGAGGGTTTCAGTTCATTTGGCTTTCATACCATTTATGCTGCTCTTGAAGGAAATGCTATCCTCAAGAAGCTCCAAAAAGATCTTTCATTATCATTCTTCAAAAAATTTAAAATCATTGAAAGAAAAGGGCCAAGCCAGCGATTTACTGCACACATGACAATAGGATTCAAAGATCTGACTCCTCCCATGTTCGAGCTTGCCTGGAAGGAATATAAGGATAAGCTCTATTGCAGAAAATGGAGGCTAAAATATATTTGTCTTCTCAGGCATAACTTTAAAGAATGGGAAATAGTAGAACATGCCGAGTTAAAAGGAGAACATATCGGCGAGTCAATGGAACTGGGATTCTGAGAATCCTCATTCCTATAACGAAATTTCTGTAATTTTGCCTCGTGGAGAATGACGAAATATATCCGACTCTTGCCGAAGTATTTCTCGCGCAAACGGGCGGCGCGCTTAAAGATGCGCCGTATCTTTATTTCAAGACTGAACGCGGCAAGCCATATACCTCGATCACGTATGGGGAATTCGGCACCATGGTCTGCGATCTTGCCGCTGCATTTGCCGCGAAAAATATTCGCAGAGGCGATAGGGTAGCGCTTATCTCCGAGTCCCGTCCCGAATGGGTTGCAGCCGATTTTGCCTGCGTACTCCTCGGCGTAATAACAGTGCCGATGTTCCCGACGCTGACGGCAAAACAGGTTGAATATGTTATCCAGCATTCGGGAGCGAAAGTAGTTATAGTTTCTAACGATCTGCAACTTGGCAAAGCTGTAAAAGCTGCGATCGCCTGCGGTTCGCTTGAGCTTATTCTTATAATGAATAAGGCATATACACCGCATCACGAATCACCGGTGCCTATAATAACTTTCGATGAACTTCTTTCCCTGGAAAGTACAATAGATATTGAGGCAGAAGCATCAATGGCAGTAAGCGATGATGTTGTCACGATCATTTACACAAGCGGTACTACCGGCATTCCAAAAGGCGTCATGCTGACGCATAAAAATCTAATTTCGAATGTCGTAGGTGCACTTGCCGCGCTTCCTCCGATCGGGACGCAGGACGTTTTTCTCTCTTTTCTTCCTCTGTGCCATAGCTTCGAGCGCATCGCCTCGTATTTTCTTTTTTATTCAGGCGCATCGGCGGCATTCGCTGAATCGATCGACGCCATTCCGGATAATATGATGGAAATTAAGCCGACAATCATGACCGGAGTACCAAGGTTCTATGAGCGCATGTACGCACGCATCATGCGCACGAGGGAAAAAATGCCGCCGATGAAGCGAAAATTATTCGATTGGGCATCGAAGGTCGGAGCCGAGTGCGCCATGAGATTAGAAGAAGGTCATCCTTCGGTACGTGCACTCCTCGAACGCCCTATTGCCGATCTTCTCGTCCTGAAAAAGATCCGGGCGCGCACCGGAGGCAGAGTGCGTTTCTTCGTTTCCGGAGGCGCTGCGCTTCCGGCTGAGATCGGTAGGGCATTTGCTGCGTTCGGACTTATCATTATCGAAGGATATGGCATGACGGAATCATCGCCGGTGATCTCGGTAACACGAACAGATAAAATAAAATGGGGAAGTGTCGGGCCGCCCATACCAAACATCGAAGTGAATATCGCTGACGATGGGGAAATATTAACCCGCGGCCCGCATGTGATGAAAGGATACTACCACGATCCTGAAGGTACCCTCGAAGCGATCGATTCCGAAGGCTGGCTGCATACGGGCGATATTGGCATGATCGATGACGACGGATACATTAAAATTACCGACCGGAAGAAACATATCTTTGTCTCGGCAGGCGGAAAAAATATTGCACCGGGACCTATTGAATCGCTGTTGGCGCAATCCAGGTTCATCGAGCAGATCATGCTCATCGGCGATAAGCGCGAATTCAATACGGCGCTTATTGTGCCTGATCTCGAAGCGATGAGGGAAACGCTAAGCGGTTTACGATCGCTTTCGGATAAGGATCTTGTTGAAAACCAATTTGCCCGTGAGCACATAAAAAAAGAGATAGACTCCTTGCAGAAAGAGCTTGCATCATTCGAACGAGTTCGGCGATTTGCCCTTTTGCCCGAGCCATTCACGGTCGAGAACGGCATGATGACGCCAACGCTGAAAGTCAAGCGCAAAGAGGTCGAAAGACGGTATGCGGAGTTGATCGAATCGCTCTATAGGGATTTCAGAACTATCTGAAACCGTGGATGTTCTATGATGATCGCCTATACTATCTGATATAACCTATGAAGCCTTTGAAACTCCTTTTTATTTTTTCTGCTTTTCTATTATCCGCTCATTCTCTTTTTGCGCAAGTCTCGAAAGATGCTGCGGTCCAGATCGATCTCACGGTCGGTAGTGCACCTCTGAGCCTGGATCTTCATTGGCCGGCAGATGCTAATACAACCGGTATCAAACTATATCGCCGTCTTAAGGGAGCATCGAGTTGGGGAGCGGCAAAACCATTAGCGGATAATTCTTCAGGTTTTCTTGATACTGCGATCGTCAAAGGAACGGCGTATGAGTATCGGGTTGTCAAAACGCTAAAAGTGTCCGGGACAAATATTACAGCGTACGGTTATACGGAAAGCGGCATTGAAATTCCTGCCGTAACTGACCAAGGCATATTGATATTGCTGGTTGATAAAACATTTTCCGACAGTTTGAAAACGGAATTGACACAACTGCAGGAAGATCTTCTCAATGATGGATGGCGCGTGATCAGGCATGATGTGGCGCGCAATGAAACCGTACTAAATATAAAAAATATTCTTTTGAACGATTATAACAACGATCCCGATAATACAAAGGCTCTTTTTATTTTCGGTCATGTTCCGGTTCCGTATTCCGGTTTTTTAAATCCCGACGGTCATCCGAATCATTTCGGTGCATGGCCTGCCGATGTCTATTATGGCGAGATGCTCAGCGGAGATTGGCCTGATGACTTAAGTGAAGCGANNATTCTAAGTCCGAATCTAAATTTGTCCGGTGACGGTAAATTCGATTACACGACTATTCCCGATAGTATTCTCCTGGAGATCGGGCGCGTTGATCTGGCAGATATGACGTGGTTTGCAAAGAGCGAGAAGGATCTTCTAAAGCAATATCTCGATAAAGATCATGCCTTCAGGACTGGAATGCTTACCGCCCCGGTGCGTGCTCTGCTCGAAGATAGTTTCGGTTTTGCAGGCGGCGAAGCATTTGCTTCCAGCGGATGGCGTAATTTAGCGCCGCTTGTCGGCGCCGATAGTATCCGTGAAGTGATCGGCAATACCGATAGTGCGCGAACCTATCAATGGCTTCCGATACTTG
Source organism: Ignavibacteriota bacterium (assembly GCA_003151215.1). The sequence continues at coordinate 9,646 of PLXB01000256.1, read as the reverse complement.
CAGCGGATCCATACCTCTGGATATACGGATGCGGCGGCGGATGGCCGAATGGCGCAGGCGGAGCCGGCAGCACTGGGCAATTTGCCGGTCAGCCTATAAAGGCGATCTTTACGATGCTTTTCGGAAGTTATTTCGGCGATTGGAATGTGCCGAATAATTTTCTTCGTGCTCCTCTCTGTACGGAATATGGTTTAAGCTGTGCATGGTCCGGACGGCCCTATTGGGATTTTTTTCCCATGGGTTTAGGAGAGACGATAGGGTATTGTGCAAAGCTTACGCAAAATAACGGCGGTGATTATGTCTTTAATTATGGCGCACAGGGCGTTCATATAGCATTGATGGGCGATCCGACACTTCTTCTGCATCCCTACGTACCCCCTACGGGATTATCGGTGACAACAACGCCGCCGAATAATACTGCAACCCTTACATGGCAGCCAACATCCGATAAAAATATTATCGGATATAATATTTATCGTTCGAAATCTCCGAGCGGAACGTATCAACTTATCACTCCGAATCCGATCAGCGGTACAACGTATGTTGATAAAGATCCGCTTGTCGATACGAATGCCTACATGGTTCGCGCAATAAAATTGGAGACGACGCCAAGCGGATCGTATTATAATCTCAGTTCCGGCACGCGCAGTTCGATCGCAGGACTGATCACAAATGCCGTAGGAACGCCCAACATGGCGTTTGTACCCGACGAGCTGCAGATCATTCATGGAATCAGCGGAGTCGAAATTATTCTTAATAAAAATTATACTTCGCCTGTCAAACTTGAAATATACGATGCTTCGGGAAAAGTTATCCGCACATTGGATGATCGTACTCTTTCAGAAGGTGTCTATCGGTACGATTGGCAGACATCGTCGGTTGCAAGCGGGGTCTATTTTGTACGAGCTATAGGAATGCGCGAACCGCTCGTGGCAAAAGTGCTGGTCGTGCAGTGAAAATCTTAGTAGGGCGGACGAAGAATCCGCCCTACTACATGCGCACTATTTCTCGATCACGATTTTTCTGCTTTCCCGCATTCCACCGGCTTCAATGGTCAGAATATATAATTCGCTTTCGAGATTCGGCAGATCAAAAGAAATATTTTGCATACCTTTTGGTAACGATGGTTTGCTGATTTGTGAAATTGTTTGCCCGAGCGCATCGCTTAATGTAAATTTCATATCGGTTTGCTGATGAAGCTGCACTCCCACATTGATCTGCGTTCCGCTTGCAGCAGGATTCGGACGTATGGTAATTCCGGTGAACACGGTGTTATCATGATTAAGATAGCCGCGAAGAATAGTAGTGCCGCATTCAGAGTCTACAATAATTTTCACGGGCGCCAGCGCCTGAGGCGATAACACGCAGGAGAGAAAAGTGGGGTCGCCGCCGTTGAATTCAAGATTTTGCAGATCGACCGGAGTATAGGTGCTATCGGCAACATAGGCTTCGAATTGGACCGTCGCAATTTCTGCTCCCGCTTTCAGAGAATTATTATTTGTACGCGAAAGATCGAGTGTGAGGGCTCCTGTTCCGGGTGTAGAAGAATTGAGTACCCATCCGTTACTTGCCGAAGGGTTGAGAACGCCGAGTACATTGTCGAAATACGCAATCGTTGCCTTCGCTGATTTCAATCCGATGGTATCGCCGATATCGTTCTGCAAAAGCAATCGGAGAGTGATGCTTGATCCGGCCTGCGCAATGGCCTGCTTGCCGCTTGCTCCGATCACCAGTTCCATATTTGCCGTTTGCCTCGAGCCGGCAAGCGTGCCGGTCAATTTGCTGATATTGCCAAAATTATTAACAGTTGAGTGGAAGATCAGTTTTGCAGTGGAATCGCCTGTTCCGAGAGGATCGAAAGTGATGATAAGATCCAATTTATTTCCGGGCGGAATGGTATCGGGAAGTGTAATGACAGGAACGAAGGAAAATTGTGTTGCGCCGGTAAGATTGTTCTTCAGGGAAACATCATCAAGCACGATCGTATCGCAGCTTGTATTTTCGAAAGTAAACGAATGCGATGTCTGTTTACAGAGCGACGAAGAAAACAAATAGCCGCCGCTTATCAATGCATAAAGTCCGCCGCTTTGTCTTGAACTTGCCACAATAGAAATAACGGTATCAATGCCGATACCTTTGATATGTATCGTTCCGGTACCCTTTGCACCTGCTCCCGGAGTAAAGTGAAGGGGAATTGGATACATACCACCGGGCGCCATCCCACTTGGAGCAACATAGCTGCCGAGAGAGAACCAATTCGGTCCGGATAATATCAGTGAATCAACCTGAAGCGTATCGCATTTTCCGATATTTTTTAATTCGATTATCGTATCGAAAGGTATACAAGCAGCAAGGCTATCAAGTTGAAGGAGAGAAATCATACTCAGCATGTGAATAGGTTTATTCACAATACCTGAAACCTTCAGCGAGACGGTATCTATCAAGCCCGAAGAAGAGTGAATTACCATTCTTACCGAATCGAATTTCGCTCCGGGTGATAACGGGTCTTCCTGAACGCTGATAAGTGCACTATCACCCGACATGATCGTGACCGGAGGAGCGGGACTTAATGCCGTAAAACTTATATCATTAGCCGGAATTATGCTAACGATCGTATCGGAGCTGCAGCTGTTATTATATAGATGCGTGGAAAGCATTTGTACTGAACATGGCACTGTATCGGCGAAATGAAGTAAACTCGATCCGAGCGCTGAATTTGCAAGCGCTTTGCCAATGCCATACACACCGATATTCGTATCGATCGTTTTTGTAAGATCAAAACCTACATTGAAACGAAGATACCCCGTTATCAGCCCGCCGGCAGTGGGTTCGTATTGTACAACGATCGTATCGGATGCCTTCGGCGCTAAGCTGTCCGGAATCGTTTTATCAATGAGGGTAAAACTAAATTCGCTTGCTGCCGTCGGAGGCTGGATACTGATACTGTTAATGAAAAGAGTTTTACAGATCGTGTTTTTCAGGATGATCGTATCGATCGCCAGATCGCAGACAGAGATAGTATCGAATATGGCACTGCCGGGTAAAATATTTGCTCGCGGCTCGGATGCCGATAGAATGATCGCGCTGAGATTGATAAGCGTATCTTTGGTAATTCCTCCGGAGCGAACTCTCAGAGTAATGAAAGCATTGTATGATCCGGGGGGTAAGGAATTCACTGAAACGGGAATGCCGAGCGAACTGCCGGAAGGAATAGCTGCAGGAAGAGAGGGCGGAGTAATCGTGAATGCAGTCGGATCGGATAAAGTAACCGCAAGTATTGTATCGGCGGCGCAGAGTCCGCTTCTGATCGTCACAAATGTATCGAGCTTCGAACAATCCGAGGAGAGCAGCAAATTCAGATCGTTGGAAAGCGTCACATTAAATCCCTGTTTCACAAATCCTCTGAGCCACACCCGGACTTCGAATACTTCGCCGCCGACACTATATTTAATATCGAGCTGCGCCGAGTCGGTAGTGCTGTTATCCGGAGTATAGGTGATCTTCAGCGAGTCACTTCCGGAATCAGGCAGGGTAACCGGGTAGATCGGAATTTTGAATGAAAAATTTTTCGAACCCACACCCGGTACGATTTGCAGATCGAGTATCTGTACAACGAGGCAATTACTCAGATTATTGAATCGGAACAGAGAATCGGCACGCAGACAGCCCTGCGAAGTAAGATCGAAAGGTGATCTCGGGAATTGCAGGAGCTGATTATTTTTCTTCACCCCAAAGGGATTGAGCCATAACTTTCCGTCAAGCGTACCGGCATAGAGAGAATCTTCTCCGACACAATACATGCGCGTATCGAAATCGTTTTCCGGTCCGCAGTAATTTGTCCATGTGACTCCCTGATCGATGGAATAGAATGTTCCNNGTTGCTTTGTACATACAGCGCATTCAGATCGCCGCGAATATCGCCGGTCAGATCGAGCGTGGCAGGAAATACATGAACGACGGACCAGCTTTTCCCCTGATCGTCGGTGCGAAGAATTTCCCGTGCACCTTCAGCGCAAAGAAAATACGTATTCGTGCCTTTGATCGCCAGCGGCTGCCATGCTTCGATCGATTGAGAAAGGGTTTGCCACGTTACTCCTCCATCGGTCGTCGAACTAAAATTACCGCCGACATTGGCAGGCCAAATGGACATGATCCCATGCAAAGAATCCGTAAATGCTATTCCGCATGTATAAACCGTATCGTTGATCAATCGTGTCGGGCTCCACGTCAATCCCATATCAAGCGAGACAATGGAATTTGATCCGTACCATCCGGCGAGGGTAAGAGACTGCGATTTCGGATTATAAAAAATACCCGTCCGGTTTCCCGTCGGTGAGAGCGGCGCCCATGTGATGCCGCCATCTGTGGTGGTAAAGCATCCCGGAGATACGGTGTTTTGGTTGGCAGCAAGCCATCCGGTCAGCGAATCCTTAAACGTAAAATCTTTGATCGCGCCGATAAGGTTTGCCGGCGTATTGGTTTTTGCCCAGGTAAGTCCGGCATCCGAAGTGCGCCAGACTTCCCCTGTCGTCAGGCCGGCAAATCCTATCTGCGGAAATCCCTCGCGATCAAGAAAACGGATCGAGTAGATCTGCGAGCCGAAATCCTTGAGCATCTTCCATTGCCCCTGCACCGAAGAAACAAGAAGAAAAGAGAATAAGAATGGCTTAATATTGAGATGAAGTTTCATAACGGAATGTTTAGCTATGCATGATCCCCGGCTTGGTGAAACAAAGAATATTGCCTCGCGTCTTAGTGTTATAGAATGCCCGCGAATACGATTGTTATGTGTATGACATCCGCCGTGGCGGATCAGCTACTAATGAAAAGATACTTTTTGCTTTTTGGTTCTATCTATTTTTTGATTTTTGTTCGGGAAACCGAAGGGCAGGAAAAGCTTCAGGGGCAATGGAGCGTTGCAGTTTTCGGCGGCGGGAATTACAGTGCATCTTCGTCCATGCATGGTGATGCTGTAGCCTATGAAACGGCGCTGGCAAACGGGACAACCCCATCGCAATATCCATTCAATACATATATGGCGTACGGAATGGGATTCGGAGCCAATGGTGAATACCGTTTCGCCGGCAGTCCGCTGAGTGTGTATGCCGGGGCATACGGCACAGGGTTTAATGCCGGATACGGTTTCCGGAATTCTCCGGGCGCAAGATTTGCAATGACGATCCTCACGCTCGATGGGGGGATCGAATACACGTTCGGGCAAACATACCAGCGCTGGAATTTCTACGGAAGGTTCGGCATCGTTCCCGCTATGATCAGAGGTTCGAACCGCACGACCGGGGCAAATCGGTTTTCATTTGATTCATTGAGGATCAATTCCAGTGACCCCCGTCTGGGCGTTGAGATCGNNTTGAAGTAAGTATCAATTATACCGATGCAAATCTTATCGGAAAGTCTTATACGACTCCTGTTTTTCAGCCCGGAGCATTCTTTAACCGAGGCGCAACCGGCTCGATCAATGACGGCAAAAATCCAAGCGATCAGAATGATAGCCCTCGTACAATTGATTATCTTTCGTTGAGAGCCGGAGTGAGATATTATTTTTAATTTTTTTTTTGAGGACTCTTGTATGCTTCATTTTCTCGGCATCTCCGGCAGCTTGCGCAAAGGTTCGTATAATACCATGCTCTTGAAAGTCGCTCTTGCTTTAGTGCCCGAAGGCATCACCACGGAGACGGGCGATATATCCGATCTGCCGCTCTATAATACCGATCTCGAACTGGCAGCTTACCCCGCTTCGGCAATGCGCCTGAAGGAACAGATACGCCGCGCCGATGCCCTGGTCATTGCGACTCCCGAATATAATTACTCCATGCCCGGAGTTTTAAAGAATGCCATTGATTGGGTTTCGCGTCCGCCGAAGGATTCGCCTTTTTTCAATAAGTCCTTTGCCATCCTGAGCGCAAGCACCGGAGTTCTTGGAGGAGTAAGGGCGCAATACCATCTCCGCCAGTCTTCGGTATTTTTGAATATGCATCCGCTGAACCGTCCGGAAGTTATTGTTGCTAAAGCACAGGATAAATTCGACTCTGAAGGAAATTTTACCGATGAAGCAGGGAAGGATCTGATCAAAAAGCAGATGCAGGCATTAGCCGAGTGGACCAAACTCTTAAAACCTTAGATTCTTACAACATTATCCTCCGAAAATCGAACAACCGGGATGGCATACTTCTTGTATTAATAATTATTAATGCTGTTTTACAAAAGCAAAAAAATTATGCAGGAAGCAACGATCATCTTTGGGGGTTTTATTGGCGGTTCTTGGGCAGTACTGGTTCTTTTTGTTGCTATCCGCAGTTTTATCCTCTCAGCCCAGCAAGCACGCGCTGAACAAATTCGTACCGAATCGGAATAGTATTTTATTTCACAACTCCCACCACCTTCGTCACACTTTCGCCGCAGGCAGTGAGCTTCAGGATATAGGAGCCATTGGGAAGAGACCGCACATTCCATAATTTTTCATACGAGCCGGTATTCAATACTCCCAGGATCATTGTGACTTTTTAAAACTTATTCAATAATGATAGCACATCATCGGGAAAATGGTATGCATTTTCTATCAAAAGCAAATGCGGTTTAACTTTTAACGCTGCTGCAATTTTTGAGAGTTGGTCAAGGCTCAAACTATATTCAGATCGCTCTATATTGCCGATATATGTTCGATGGACGCCTGCAAGGTCTCCAAGTCCTTCCTGCGATAAACGTTTTTTAAATCTCAAATGCCGGATATTATCGGCTACGATCATTCTGATTTTCCGATTCATAATATATAAAACGGAAATAGCGAGACGTTATCAACAGAGTAAACTATGCAGTAAATTAATTTTTGAATAGTATCCTATGCAATTTGCGTATATTTGTATCTGTAGCATTCCCAACAATCTCTATTTTAGAAATTTATGGAAATACTTCAAACTCAGGTTTCTATGTAAAGTAGACGATCTGAGATTTTTTAAACACTCTATTCATGTCAATGTCTTATGATATATACTACACGTTTCATGAAAAGATCTCGCGTCCCTTCGGATGAACGTAGAGGTAGTCGTTGCAATCGTTTTGTATCCTGTGGAGCCGGAATTCTTCTCGCTTTGCTTTTGGTTACATCCACGATGAAAGCACAAAATCCTGATTGTCCTAATGATATAACACCAACAAACGTCGGTTGGAACGGTCCAAAAACGGCACATATTTTTGTTGTTTGTAACGGCAAAACTTGCACGATAACCTCTATTTATTGTGATCGCACTGTCACGAACGGAACAGGACAATCTACATATGAGACGTATCTCTATTCTGTTACTAAAGATCCAGGATTGTATGGTGATTGTAGCTGTATTGATGGCGAAGTAATGATAGAATGGGGCATGAAGGCAACATTTAATGCCATAGGGAATGGAGCCCCTGGTTGTAGTACACCTGACCGAATCCTTTGGAACGGATATAGAGCACCTTGTTTTCAACGAAAAGCTGGAGGTGGCTTCGGCCCGTGTGAGTCTGGAACAGGTAGCTATTGCGTAGAGACATGCCAACTCTGTTACTCAACAACTCTGCCTCCAGGGACCCCGCCTGGATATGTCTACAGTAGTGACTGCTCATGGCAAACGATAGGAACACCTGCATGTCTTAATTATCCGCCTGTACCATGGGGATCAAGTGATACAACCTGCTACTTGTTGCATTGTGGGACCTAATAATAACATAATTCGATTTTTTTTAAATACTCTCGCGCTAATGCTTCTTGCATCCGGCGCGAGGGCACAATTTCTGTGGCACGTAACACACAATGAAAGAGACTTTCAATATCAGTATTATTTCTCCGCTCTTTCATGCTCCGGAGATAACTGTATTGCGGCGGGTTTACTAACAGATTATATAAGGGATAATACTGGCATACGCTTCTGGCAGAGCACCGACGGAGGAGTGACCTGGAAAATAGAAGATCCCGGAATTCCGCAGGAAATTGCCAATAACCAGATTCAATACCCACGCGTTGTACAACAAATCGATACGTTGAATCTTGTTGCAATTGGAGACTCCGGGCTTATCGTACGGACTTTTAATGGAGGATCCACATGGCAGAAACAGGATTGCCATAGTTTTGCGTTTCTGAATCATGTTCATTTTACAGATTCACTTACGGGTATTATAGTTTCCAATGATACTGCTGGTGATATATTTACTACCTCTGATGGAGGAAGGCATTGGAAAACCATTGCATTTGGCGAACCTAATTTTGTTCAATGTCATTCCTATGGCGGTGGAAATTTTATGGTTTTCAAAGCAGGTAATGGTACTATTTATAAAACCAATGATAACTGGAAAACTATCGATTCAACAAAACCTATTTTTGATTCAGTACAGAGTCAAAGCAACTACCTTTATCGTTGTAATTTTTTAGGAACAGATACAATAGTAGCATACGGTAATAGTGTAAATGGCGGTCTTATTATTGGTTCAACTGACGGCGGCTCGACATGGGGAAAACATATTTCCTTTTCGAAGTTTAGCTATATTGGTTACATGACAGATCTTGACCGCGACACCGTTCTCGCTGCGGGATTCAGCGCCAGTTATATTCTATTAAGTATTGATCATGGCATAACCTGGAAAATCGATACCCTTGAGGATGATTCTTCTTTTCAGGCAGCAATCTGTGACGGGTTAGCAGCAGCAGGTAACGGGCATTTTGTCAGTATATTTGGAGTTGGCTCAAGTTTTATCATCGCATCGCAAAGGGTGACTGAATTGGTGCACCCTAACTTTACCTCTAATAACATATCTATTTTCCCCAATCCGGCCACGACTATTCTGAATGTTATTTCTTTAAGCAACGGAGAGATAGTACATATTTTCGATATATGTGGAAAAGAAGTCTTAAAAGGAGTCGTGGTAGATAATGGAAGACTGAGTCTTGATATATCAATGCTTACCGATGGATTCTACAGTGTACTTGCAGATCGCAAAGGCACTTTGATTTCGTGCGGAAAATTTACAGTTATCAGACAGAAGTAGAATGAAAAATCAAACGGTCACATTCTTTTTTGCATTCATAATTTTCGGATGTTTTTCTACGACGCTTAGATGCCAATATATGTGGCATCTTACACATACAGACTTCGATGGTCGTTATTATTATGCATTTAATTCACTTTCCTGTACAGGAGATAATTGCACAGCGGGGGGAACATTGATTGACGGAGTAAATCATGTAATTACCAGGATGCTTTGGAGGAGCTATGATGGTGGGAGGACTTGGGAAATGCAGAATCCTGGGTTACCATCATATACTGATCTTTTAACGAAACATTACCTTTCTGCAATTCAGCAGATTGATTCGCTCAATGTGATAGCCGGAGGTGATTCGGGTTATGTTGTTCATACCTTTGATGGTGGAAAAACATGGCAAAGGCAGCAATGGAATCCTATTGGATATGTAAGGGTGATTCATTTTGCCGATTCTTTAGCGGGCATCATTCTTGCTCAGGAAAGCGATGGGTTTGCAATAGGAGGAGGTAAAATTACAATACATACTACAAGTGACGGAGGTAGACATTGGATGAATTCTCCATTTACTCAATATGACCCTAACATGTCAGGCGATTTTGCTTCATGTCATTCATATGGAAAC
>PLXB01000321.1 GCA_003151215.1 Ignavibacteriota bacterium | reverse complement strand
AAAAAAGCTCAAGAACAAGAATGCATTAAGTAATTTACGCATAATCGATTTTCCTTTTTGATTGAAGAATTAATTATTTAACACTGGCGGTATAATTGATCGTGAAATGTCTGCCCTCAACTTGACGATCGGGCAGAGATTCACTTCATCTGTCGCGCAGTTCTTACAAAATTACGCAAATCGAATCGAAAACTGTTATAGAACTTTGGAAATTTGTTATGAGATTCACATATTATCCGAAAACCTGTAAGATGATTTCTTACTTTTCCCGGCCATTCCCGCCATTATGACCGTTATTATCGCGGCCATTGTGCCTGCCGTTATCCCTCCATTTGCCTTCATAATAGTCGTAATGATCGCCATGACGGCGGTACCTCGGAGCGACCCAGCTATGCTGTGGTGAAGGCGGCTCTTGCCATCTGCCCGGCACCCAGTCATAATCTCGCCTGCCGTCATTATACTGATAGTTGCCCGAAATCCATACAGAACCCGATGAAGGCGCTCTGCCTCTGACTTCGTAACGGCGTGCCGGGGGACCGAAATTAATGCCGAGATGGATCTGAGCCAATGACGGAACTGCAAAGGCAATTATGCCGATGAACAGAAATGCTTTGATGAAAATACGCATAGTAGAGTTTCTTTTTATTGAACGATTCATAATTGATAACTGCGCCAACACATTTTATTTCGTAAAATATATCATCAGGAATAAATGGATTTGGTATCTATAATGATGACTGCAAGCGCGATCAGGCAAACTTACGCAAACCGGTCAGGAAAAGTGTTACATAACTTTGGAAATATGTTATATCATTCACACATTGTGAAGCTGTTTTTATTGCCTCATTAAATGATAAATTTACCTTAAAACAGCTTTCCGCTCTTTATCAGGTTACTTGATTCAAATATTCTCGATGCCTGTCAGGCGTTTGTGTTTGAGGTTTCTGAAGAAGGTCGGAGTCAGACCGGTGACCTTTTTAAATTGATTGGAGAGATGTGCGACAGAACTATAATGGAGCTGGAATGCAATTTCAGTAAGAGTAAGTTCGTCATAGACAAGTAATTCCTTTACCCGCGCGATCTTATGTTTAATGATGAAATGCTCGATAGTTGTGCTTTCCACTTCGGAGAATAAATTGGCAAGATAGGTATAATCGTATCCCAATTTATCGCTGAGATGGTCGGAGAAATTTACTTTCAACGCTTCATCGGAATAATGGATCGTTTCAATGATCACATTCTTGATCTTTTCGATCAGCATGCTTTTTTTATCGTCCATCAGTTCAAGCCCTGTTGCTTTTAATCCTGCCGATAACAGGCGCCGCTGGGCTGAAGAGATATTTTCTCTCACTTCAACTTCGCCTAACTCAACGGTAGTATAATGCAGCCCAAGTTTATCCAACTCGGATTTTACCACCATTTTGCAGCGGATGCTGACCATATATCGGATGAAGAGCTTCACAATATTATTACCGATGTATGAGAATGTATTGGGTAGACGTATACATCTGTGAGCTACCAAAGCAAAATAATGGCTTATAAGTTCATTCTATAATTGAGCAGCCGAAAATTAGCTGTAAATGCATGATAATACTAATCTTAAATGGTCTTGGAATCAAGAAAGAAACGTAAATCGATAACTCGGGAAGTTTCGATTTCCTCTGAATTTTCTGTGGGCGGAGTATAGGGTTCAAACCCGGGCCTTTTTTTCTCGGCCGATTTTCCGCGAGACATTTCCTCTGACTTATTAAATGTCGCAAAAAGTACTGCAGGATCAGATGTCGGTTTTTCTTTTTTATTGCTCATAGTTATATGTAGAATAGCGATGAAAAATCGCAAAAGTCCTGAATACTTCAGGACTTTTGCAAAAGAACCGGTTAGTCATTCTTTCTCCAATACCGGTCTATCATAATAGTATCCGGCCAAATGCCTTTCTTCACTATCGCTGAGAAATTCTCAGTTGCTGGTGATCGGCTTATTCTCTTTCGATACGTCGTTTGAACTGCTCGATGTATTTTTCTGGTCTCCGCCGACATTCGAAGGAGATTTTGATTTATCATTGCTTGAGTTCAAAGGATTTGAGTTCGAAGGATTTGAGCTTGAGTTCACGGGGGTTGACGTACTATCCTGGGGTGTTGAAGAGCTGCTGCTCTGATTTGGTGTTGATTCTGAATTATTCATGTTTGTTGTTTGTAATTAAAATGAAAAAAATCTTTCATTTAACTGAGTACAAAGCTACGGCGCAGGAAGCCTGAATATGTTACATAACTTTATAAATAGGTTACATGATTCACACATTTAGAAACAGCCATCGGAATGATATATGTGTGAATTATGTAACCTATTCCTGAAATTCTGTAACAATTTATTGCATGAATATCCGTAATTTTATAGTGCTTTAATCTTTAATCCTGATAATGGTGGATAAAAAAAACTTGCACGTTGCCGTCATCGATGATTTTAATGAATGCTTTGTTTCTTTCAGCGAAGAGGAACTCAGGAAACAAGTTTCAGAATGGCTCCTTAAAAAATCTATCGCCGTTCCGACCGATGCCGAATGGGCTTTGGCATTAGGGGAAGATCGATACGATGTGGATACGATTACTCAGGTGCCCGGTTGGATTTCCTACTACAAGACGGAATCGAGATTATAACGGTTTTTAAATAGCAACTTCCCGAAGGATCGTGCGATCGTTCGGGAAGCACTATTTCTTGAACATAGCCTTAACTACGCACCCGCGACAGGGTTGCTCTAACTTTTGCAAAGATACGAGGCCGGATGGATGTAAATGTTATATAATTCTTAAAAAATCTTACATAATTCACACATTTTCCTCCGGAGATATTTTAATGGTCATTGTCTTCCTGTTCCAAAAGAAAATTGCTCCGGGCGCTCAATGTTTCCGTAAATTTGAATCATGGACTTAGATCAACCCGATCAAAAACTCATATCGGCACGGACGGAGCTGAAGCATTTATCGTCGATGCCTGCCGGCATTATCGCCATTCCCGGCGCGATCGCAACGGTAGTCATCGTCGGTATTATGCTCCATTTCATCAGCGACGCCTTCCTGACTTTCGTTGCTGCGCTTTTTCTTGCAAATATTTTTATGCCGCTCGTCGAAACGATGCGGAAAAAGAAAGTGCCGGTCGTCTTTACTATTTTATTAGTGCTGCTGGTAGTCGGAGTCGTGCTGGCAGGAGTTGTCATTATTATCATTACGACAGTAGGTTCAGTTTCCGATATTATTCCTAAATATCAGGCGCGATGGGATCATGTATTTCTTCCCTGGATGACCAATGCAGCAGGACGCGTATCCAATGATCTGAGGCAGGAAGTGATGGACTTTAATTTTTCATCCATATTGCAGCCATCGAAAATTGCCGCCGCTCTTACATCGGTGACATCGCTGATCTCCAGCTTTACGCTGATTCTGCTTTTCATGCTTTTTATTCTCGCTTCGCACGGACATTTCAGGACGAAGATCGAACGGGCCTTCCCGCCTTCGGGATCTTTTCATTTGAAAAAGATCGTAGAAAATATCGAGTCGAGAGTGCGATCGTATCTGCTGACGACATTGCTGATCAATACTTTGGCAGGAGTAACCATGACCGTCGTTCTGATGATATTCGGACTCGATCTTGCTCCGCTATGGGGTATGCTGACTTTTTTGCTGATGTTCATCCCCAGTATCGGTTCTATTTTTGCCATCATCATGCCCATCCTTGTGGCATTCCTGCAATTCGATTCGATCGTCACTCCCATCGTCATGGCAATCATTGTCATCGTCTCCCAGCTTCTGATCGGCAGCTACATTTCCCCCAGAGTTATGGGATCGTCGCTGAATCTCAGTCCGCTGCTGATTTTGATCTCCATCATTTTCTGGGGCTGGGTCTGGGGTCCGCTTGGTATGATCCTTGCCGTACCCATCACATCTGCCATCACTATCGTCTTTGAAAATATACCCGTCCTGCATCCCCTTGCCGTCCTCATGAGCTCCGGCGAGGAAAGAAAAGTGAAGAAGAAAGCGTCATGAAAACAATCATTGCATTCTTCTTAGCAGTATTCTTCACAAGCGCAAGCTTTGCGCAAGATTCAACTCAGCAGCAAACGCAGCCCATAACGCTTGCCGATACAACCAGCGGATGGCAATTGATATTCTCCAATCCACATTACAAAATCGGCCATTTACGATATTTTCCGCCTGATACAGTTTATGCAACTGCATCTGCAGATGGTAATCTTTTTCTGATGCGGAGCTTTGACAAAGGCTTAACATGGGATACACTTCCTAACCCTATCCCGCTCGGCTATTTGTATTTCACATCTTCGATGATTGGGTATAGTTCCGGCGCCTCAAGCACTGTTTGGAAAACAACGGACGGCGCTAAATCTTGGGTTGCTCATGATAAGAATTCTGTTTCCGGTGGACCGATTGTTTTTGCAAATGCCGATACTGGCATAGTATTCGGTTCGACGATTATGGCACGAACCACAAATGCCGGAGAGACCTGGATAGAAATCAATCCTGCGTTAGGTGCTAACATGGAGGCAGGTGCTTTTGGAAGTTCATTAGTAGGGTATGGCGTTGGTGATACCTATTCACCGACTCCCGATAAACTTAACATCGGTTCATGCCAAAAAACAACGGACGGCGGTGCAACCTGGCAGCCGGTCTATACGGGATTAGCAAATGTTTATTTGTATTGTTGCACTGCACTCAACGACCAAACTCTTATTGTAGGTGGGACTCTTGGTGCCATCGGAAAAACAACGGACGGTGGAAATACTTGGGATAGTATCGTAACCGGTGATCAAAATCGATTATACCGTACAATTAGCTTTGCAGATTCACTGCACGGAATGATTGCAGGTGCAAGCAGTACTTCATCAGGTATTGTACTTTCAACTATTGATGCAGGTAAAACTTGGACACCGCAATATTTGCCAAATCCTCCACAATTTACCAGCGTCACAATCCTTAATGATAGTATTGCACTTGTTTGCGGTAGTGGGAATATTTACAGAACAACAGTAGGGGGAAATTTTTCATCTGTTTCTCAACAACACACTATCGACTTTCAAGTTCAAACATTTCCGAATCCCACATCTGGAAGTATCTCCATTCAGTACCAACTTCCTTCTGCACAGTCTGTTTCCTTCGCATTCTATAACGTTCAGGGAATGACCGTTGGGAATATTAATGCAGGAATGCAAGATGTCGGCACACATCTGGTCTCATTCGATGGATCTTCCCTTTCCAGTGGTGCATACTATTTCCGCCTGACAACACCGGTGGACTTCTATACAGGTTCTTTCACGATCCAGAAATAAGGAAAACATCCCATGAAAAAAAATCCTCAGTGCGCTATGCGTACTATTTAGTTTGCCGCTTGTTTCTTCATCCTCTGCACAAATTGTCGTCCCGAAGGGACGTTCGATAATAGCCCGCGGTTTCAACCGCGAGAAAACGAATCCCCATTTTTATTTGAAGTCCCGTACGGACGACCGAACGAAGGTATCTACTATCGGTCGTCCCTTCGGGACTTTTACACTTATTCAAAATCGATACCCGGCATTGAAATGCCGGGCTACTATCGATCGTCCCTTCGGGACTAAGATTATATAAAAGGCACCTATGTAACCCGATTTCCCAAAAAAAATATTTGGCGATAGGCACCTATATTTTGGGCAATTCCCAAATATATCT
>PLXB01000392.1 GCA_003151215.1 Ignavibacteriota bacterium | reverse complement strand
CTTGAAGAATATCTCGACGAACTTCACGAATCCGAACATGCCAGAATAAAAGGCAAGCAGATTTTCAAGAAAGACGATGTAAAATTATCCAAAGCCGAAAAGAAAGAGCAATACGATCTTAATGCAAAGGATAGGAAGCGGCAGGCGGCTGAATCACGGAATGAGAAATCCCATAAAGAAAAACCTTTGAGAAATAAGATCAAAAAGATCGAAGATGAAATGGCTTCGGTCGAAAAGAAAAAAGAGGAGATCGAACATGCCATGTTCGATCCGGATTATTATAAAGATGCTGCAAGGGTTGCCGGTGATGCAAAAAAATTATCTGAGCTCAAAAAGAAGCTTGAGGAATTATACTATTCCTGGTCGCAGGTTTCGGAAGAGTTGGAGAAGGTATAAAGTCAAAAAGGCGACCTACCGGTCGCCCTTACAAAACGAATATTTGGTGTTTTATTTAAACGACAGCGCCATCTTTTGCGCTTCGCTCATCAGTGTATAAGCTTTTTGGAACTGCTTATCGGTCTGCAGGCGAATCCTGAAGAAAACATTATCGCCAAAAAGCTGTCTTCCGAGATCCATGCGAATCCTATTGAGTATCCATACTTTATCCGCTTCTATCTCTTTCGGATCAAAATCAACTTTCTTGTCTTTTGCATGTTCAAGCAGTTCTTTTAATACATCATCCCCGACTCTATATTCTTTTACGTAAGAATCGGCAGTATATTTCTTCTTCATTTCCGGCGCATGATCGGAGATGAAATTCTTTGTATAATCATAGAAAATACTTGCGGCGAACAGACGAATGGTTGATTTTGTGACCGTATCTTCCTTCACAAAATAATCGGGAGTAATGCCTCCGCCGCCGAAGATCGTTCTGCCTGAAGGTGTTTTGAATTTCGGCCGCGTGGTATCGTCGGCACCCACTTCTTTTGTATGCGAGAAATTATCAAGCTCTTCATCGGCGTCATCGTTCTGAATACCATGCTTATATTTTCCACCTTCATACGGGCGCTGAATCGAACGGCCTGACGGAGTGTAGTAACGCGAAACAGTAAGGCGTACTGCGCTTCCATCCTGCAATGCGAACTGACGCTGGACAAGCCCCTTTCCGAATGTTGTTGCTCCGACAATGGGTGCGCGGTCAAGATCCTGCATCGCTCCGCTGAAAATTTCGCTGGCGCTGGCGCTTCCGCTATTGACGAGCACAACGAGCGGCATCTTTTCATACGCCTGCCCCGGATGAGAAACATCAATGTCGTCGAAATTAGAAACTCTGCCTTTCGTATAGACGATCGTTTTCGTACCGCCGATAAATTCATCGGCAATCGAGACTGCCTGCTCAAGGTAGCCGCCCGGATTATCGCGAAGATCGAGAATAAGTTTTTCCATTCCCTGAGACTTTAATTCTTCGAGATTTTTGATCATCTCCTCGTGAGAGGTTTCAATGAATCGGCTCAGTTCGATATATCCTGTATGATCATCGACCATAAAATGTGCAAGGACACTATAAAGCGGAATGTCATCGCGCGTGATCTCAAAATTCAGCGGCTTCGGATTTCCGGAGTTTTCCATCGGCATACCGGAGCGGGCAATGGTAACCGATACTTTCGTCCCTTTTGGTCCGCGTAAATGTTTGATCACGGAATCTTCGGTAAAGCCGGTAGTTCTTTTTCCGTCAATGGAATAGATCTTATCTCCGGCAATTAAGCCGACCATTTCCGATGGTCCGCCCTGGATCACTTCATCGATCAAAACGGAATCGTGCGCCATGGTAAAACGAACACCGATGCCCTGAAATTTACCTGCGAATTCTTCGGCAGATTGTTTGACATTTTTCGGCGGCATATACACCGAATGCGGATCGAGCTTGGCAAGCAATCCGATAATGGCAGCTTCATTCAACTCTCCGATATTTACTTTATCGACATAGTTCTTTTGTACTAAATTCAGAACGTCCGAATATTTTCCGAGTTCTTCGTACGTATTATCGGTCGATAAGGCTTTATCAATACGTGCTCCGAGCAAGGCGCTCGTGATAACCAAAACCATTCCGAGAAAGGCAAGCCGTTTCGGGCTGTATAGCGATAATTTCATATATTCTTTCTAATCAAACTTCATAAGTAGCAACACAGGGATATTAAGTGGAGTTCGGTAATGGCTATTTCACCGTCGTCCTATCCGAATCAGAAACAGGCAACCTGATCTCATAACTTCCGCGGGGGATATTCCGGGCTATGAAACGGGGATTGAAGATCTTCACATCCTTGTAAGAATATCCTTGACTCACAGCCCAATCGGCAATACTGGAAACAGGTCCTTCAAGAATCACGGTCTTGAGCGAATGCATCCTGTACGGATCAGTTTTTTCAAAATGAAACCCATAGCGCATCCCGTGTTCAAGAAATTCCTTAACTACTGTGATACGAAGCGGGTATCGCATTGTTTCTTCATTTACGTACAAATTCCAGAAGTTGGATTGCTTCTGGTAACTCAATACTTCTTCAACATTCCCTTCGCTCATATTATAGGAAGCTGCAGCAAGAAGATAGTCGCCGCCAAACTGCGTTTTGAGTTTTGATAAGTAACGGATCGCTGCCTGAGTTGAAAGTATGGGATCAAGGCGTTCGTCAATATAATCGTCAACCCGCAAACCCCATCGCTCGGCTGTCGGAGCAATGAATTGCCAGTAGCCATTTGCTTTTGCCGGAGACTGGACATTCCGAACGCCGCTTTCGGCAACCATCAAATATTTGAAATCACGGGGTAACCCGGCAGCATCGAGCATGGAGTCGATCATCGGCTCCCAACGCTTCAGGCGTTTCCACCATAAAAGTAGCTGATCGGCATTCGTATAATTATAATAAAATTCTCTTTCGAATCTTTCCCTGATTTCCCAATTTTCGAGCGGTATTTTTTTATCAAAGAGATATGCTTCGCCCGGCGGTGTGATTGACGTGATATTGTTATGCCAATCGGCTGTAGTATCGGTAACAACTGTTGCGCAGGATGAAGGAACAGATAACTGCTTTCCGAACAGGAAAAAAAGCAAACCGCCCAGCACAATTCCAAATGCAACCCATGAGATCTTTTTCCTCATATTCCGTAGTAAAGTATTGATGGTTACCTTCCTGAGCCACAGTTAACCCATTGAAATTCAACAATATAATTTTACACAACAATCCTTTCTTTACTTCAGTAAAAAACCTAACCATTCCCTTATCTTAATCCCACGACTTCCAATCCCCTATTTTTATTTTTCATTTTCCGTTCCCCAATTAATAACGAAGCGTTTAGAACTCAAACTCGCCTGAGGCCCCTGTAACCCCTTTATTTTTCAATAGCATCACTGTTCGCACGCGCAACTTTCTTCTTTAAAACCAGAAAGTCCGCCTTTGGCGGACTCTCTGCAAATTCCATAAACTCTTTTTTCTGCATTCCATATATTCCAATCACAAAAATACGAAATTTAAAGCCATTTGTCAAGGTGCCCATCCAAACTTTTTTTCGGAATTGCCCAAAACATAGGTGCCTATCGCCAAATATTTTTTTTGAGAAATCGGGTTACATAGGTGCCTTTTAAAGAATCTTAGTCCCGAAGGGACGATTGATATTAGCCCGGCATTTCAATGCCGGGTAAGAAAATCAAACGAGATTCAAAGTCCCGTAGGGGCGACCAATTCCGGAGATCGTCGTTCGGTCGTCCCTACGGGACTTCAAATAAAATGGGATTCGTTTTCCCGCGGTTGAAACCGCGGGCTATTATCGGACGTCCCTTCGGGACTAAAACCTCTGTTTTCGTTTCTCCATTCTTCATTTCCCTATGGTACTATCTTCGTCACCTTCCCCATCCCATTAAAACTGCCGGCTGTGAGGATAAAATAATACACGCCGCCCGGCAAATGCTCGCCGGATATTTCGATGCTATGCGCGCCTGCATTTTGGATTCCGTCGGAGCTAATATGATAAACTTCTTTACCCAGTATATCGTATAATTTCACATCCACACTTGCAGCTTTCGGAATTGAATAGGAAAGAATTGTCTTAGTGGTGAATGGTTCAGGTACGACTTGGACTTCGAGGGGAAATGAAAGATTTTGATGAACGGAACTAAATCCATTTGTTCTGACGATTATGCCACTACTGCCCGTTGCTACGGCGATAGGAATTTCTTGAAAAGGAGAAAATTTGATAGAATATAAACTTTTGAAATCATTTGGCACATTAATCCAAGTTCGTCCAGAATCATTTGATTGAAGAATTATAGCCCCGCTACCTTGTGCACCGACAAATAATCCGATTGCCCCTGCAAAATCAATACTCTCTATTCTAAAATTTTGTGTTGTGTTTGTTTGAATTCGTTTCCAAGTATTTCCTCCATCTTCGGTCCTGTAAATATCCCCCTGATCTCCGCCTACTAAAACGATTGAAGGACTAAGTGCAAAGGAAGAATATATGTTGCTTTTAATCCCTGTATAAATTTCTTTCCAAGTATTTCCAGCATCTGTCGTTTTTATGCACAGTGCCGCTATTGAGTCAAAATTGGGGACACCCGGAATCATATCCCCAAAAATGTATCCTGTTTTATTGTCGGGAGCAAAGGTAATCGTGCTCATACCTACGATAGGGTAATTTATTTTTTGCCAAGTAAACGACGACCATTTTTTCCCTCCATTCGTTGAGCGAAAGATATAAGGGCTACGTGTATCACCTGCAATTAAAGTATCAGTTTGACCTACCCTACAAGCATATGCCACATTAGTAAGTGAGTCAGCGCTAAAAGGAATCCAATTTTGTCCCCCATCCAGGGTAAGGTAGGACGGATTTCCGCCGATACAGTTTCCCCTTGTGCCAGTTGCAAAGCATAGCCTTCCACCCGGACTGCCGGATAAGATTTCCCATGTCAATCCTGCATCAGTACTTCGGACGGCTTGATTTCCCGTTGTCGCCCAAATGGTATCCTGCACAGGCCAATTAAGAGCTTCAAAAGAAGAATTTGTGGCGTTGTCAATCTTCACCCAGTTAAAAACCGAGTTATTGAGCGGAATCGGTGGGTTCTGCTGAGTTTGAGCAAAACTTGCACTTGCAAATAATGCTGCGAAGAAGAATGCGACGATAGTTTTCATTATTTT
>PLXB01000133.1 GCA_003151215.1 Ignavibacteriota bacterium | reverse complement strand
TGCCGGAATTGCCGAGCTATTCTCCTCAAAAAATATATATGGAAGAACAGGTTCCGAAGTACGAGTTGTCGTTTCTTTCTCCGGCAGTACCGGCTTATCTGTTGCTTGTCCGTTTGGCATCACACCCCTGGCGGTAATATTGACGCTCAACGGTCTGGCCGGCGGCGGCGGCGGTGGTTCTTCAGGAGAAATGTCAAACTTCAGAGAAAGCGATCCGCGAAGTGTTGATGTATGCAGCGAATTGCCGTCATCGGCAATATTGGTTAGCGGATAGCTATAGAAAATTTCAGGCGTTAACCACATCGAGTTCTTTGAATTAAGCGGCGCATCATATCCAATGCCGCCGCCAAGAGATGCAAAAGCAGTCCTGTTACCCGGAATTTCCGTCGCCGCTGCATCTGCAGCACTTTGATCTCCATGGGAATAGGTCTTCTTTATGATCGCAGAAACCGATGGCCCTGCCATAAAATGGAATCTGTTGATTGCGAATTTGGCAATTACCTCAACTCCCAAATTATGAAGATCATAAGCAAAATCGGATAGAAGTGGCGCTCCGGCAGCTGCGGCAACTCCATCGGTAAATGCTGCGCTCAGGACATTATAACTAATTCTCGGAACAAGCATAAAATGATTTCCAAACGGAATCTCTAAAAGCACATGAGCTTCCGGTCCCAATCCGAACCCATGATCGTAGGAATTCTGATCCAGGTTATAAGGGCCATTCGCAAAATTACCGTTGACTCCTCCGCCTGCTCCCAATGTCAGTTTATGGGGCCAACTTACGGATGCATCTTCAGCAGCGTCGCTATCATGCTCTCGCTCTGCTTCGGATTGGGCAAACACCTTTTCCGATGAAAGAAAAAGCGAGATGAAAAGCCATAGCGCCGGTCCCAATATTAATCGAAAATTTCGTGTTGTATTCATGATCGTGATGTATTATTTAAAATGGGGAAGATCGACATATTTTAGGGGCAGGGGATTTTTCAACATATGCGAATACGAAAAAACCGATTCTTTAGATTTTCTAACTGAGAAATTTACAAACGAAAATCTGATAATTACAAAACCGGGGCAAAACTCCATCTCCTATCGAAACAAATCCCCATGCCATCGCNNAATAAAGAGGGAGATAATACAATGAAAAAGTGGAAGCTCGCAGGTCTATTAGTATCTCAGGCAGCACTGAGCTATGCCGTCTTTGTTGTCTGTATACATTCGCCTAAAAGTAAGTACCAACAGGTTGGAGAAGCTCTTGGTACTGAGCGGAGCATAATCCATTCAAAAGAAGCAAAGATCAATTCGATTCTATTCAATCACGTCGAACATCTAACGACTGTCACGATAGAGCAAATCCGCAATGCGAATAAACCGAATCTCAGGCGAAGGGAGTTTGATCTTCTAAGCGCCGAAGATGCGGGATTTCTTGTTGATGTTGCGAACGGTCAATAAGGCGGTAAGTCTATGCCGGTTATTCTTTTTCGAAAACTTGAGGTTGCCCTCTCTGAGTGATCGTCAAATGGTCAACCTTATTATCTTCCGAAATATGAAAGGCGATCTCGATTCCCGCATCCTCGAATTGAAATTTTGAGTCGCTTAAAGCCTCCAGCGGAAAAGGAGACTGGCCGGTTGCCTGAGCTGTTAAGGTGCCACCATCTATTTTTATGGCAAGCTTTATCGGAATCGTTTTCGAAGAATAGATTCCTTCGTATGCAGCAAGTTTTTCCGGATTGATCTCAATTGTTTTGAATGTAGGGATCGCATAAGGTATATCATAATAAATACTCAGCGTACCGATTGCAATACTGTTCATCTTGTAATTAAGACCGTTGCAGGTCATCGCCAAGACCGTGCTATCTTCGGGATAGTAATCAAGTGCCGCCGTGAAGTCATCAATGGCCCCTGTATGGCCGAAGGAATACTTCTGATAAAACGGAGACTTGAATATTCCCATTCCATACGTATCGGTCAACGTCGTCATCATCCCAAGACTGCTATCGCTCATCAATTTATGTTTGAACAATCCATCGATAAATATGCTCAGATCTTTTGGTGTCGAGACGATCGCCCCTGCTCCGCCCGGAATGCTCATATCAGTTTCAGGTCCCTCCACCCATTTACCGTCTTGGTATTCGTATGAAGAGGCTTCTTTGTGTTTCGAATCTATTTTACCGCCATAGTATGTATTTTTTAACCCGAGTTTTAAAATAATTCTTTTATTCAACTCTTTATCATAACTATCACCCGTGATCTTCTCGATAATATAGCCAAGCAAAACGTAATTCGAATTACTATACTGGCCTTTTTCACCCGGTGAAAAAGCAGGCACTCCCGCAATGATAGTTGATACCATTTGTTCGTGAGTTCTGGGAAGAGTCATCCAATCCTGATATGTTGAATCTCGGGTAAAATCATGGATGCCGCTATGATGATTCAGGATGTTCCCAATCGTAATGGATTTTGCATTCGGTACTTGTGGAAAGAAATCCGAAAGAGGAGTGGTCAGAGAAAGTTTGTTTTCTTCGATCAACTGGAAGATCATCGCTGCCGTGAACATCTTCGAAACAGAACCGATACGGTATTTCGTATCCGAAGATGCTTTGATCTTCTTCGAACCATTGATCGTTGCATAGCCGATCGACCGGCTATAAAGCTCCTTGCCGTTCCTGGATATCCTTACCGAGAGCATTGCCTTATTTTTTTTATCGAGCGAATTGAAGAGGCTATCGAGCTTGGAAGTATTCACCTTCTGTGCTGCAGCAAAAGGAGGGAAAGCAAAACAGTATGTCAGCAGGAAAAGGGTTAATTTTTTAGTCATATGAAATTATAAGAATAGATAATGAAGTACGAATTTGCTGCGGTTGTACACAAAGTGTTTGAGAAGTTTCAAGATATTGAGTGACCTTATGGCAGATTCATTTTTTGAGAACTCGCAATACTGTAGAACAATCTCAGCGATTCCATTTCTCCCGGGATCTCGGAATGGCGGATATTAACGATCTGGTTTTCCTTTATTGTGAGAATTTGAAGGCTCCGGAATTCGTGCCACTTATGATCTTTTCGAATCTTATCTACGAAACTGATCCTGTAATTTCCGTCAGGCAATTCTTCGACTACTGATGAATAGTTGGTTTCATCGAATATTTTTTTCGATTCCCGATGATTCAGACAGAATATTGAAATAATATTATTTCGACCGTGATAATTTCCTTCCGAATAATGGTAGTCGCAGTTCTCGCCAATGAATTGCGACGCTTCATCATACCGGTTGCTATTTAATAATGTTGCGAATTCCTGTGCTAATTTCAGACTCATCGTAGCTCCGAACGTTAAAAAATTATGGCGACTTACTTCAACAGAAAATCCAAAAGCTGAATTCCATATCACCCGCTTTCATTCTACAGTGTATGGGTGACGATTTTGTAACTTTCAATGTCTTAAATCGTTCTACACTAAATAGGGATTCTCTTGTGCAAATTATCATTTTATGAAACGGACAATCATACTCTTAGCAACAGGATTTTTTTTCCTCTCAGCTTCCTCTTTATTTGCCAAAGAGGATTACTTAGCTCAATGCTGGAAAAAGCAAGGGCAATCTCTGCATGAAAAATATCTGACTCTTTCTTATCGCGAATCTATCAACCGACTTTATCATAGCATGGTACCATGGCAGACTTATCGCTCAGCTCCTTTCGGCCAGCTTTGGATCAATTCTGACCGATTCCTTAAACATGATACCATTCAAGGAAAGAGGGAGAAATTTGCTTCGTTAACTCAGTTTGATCCATCAGCATTGCTTTCAATGGATTTCGGTGATACGTCATTTTCTTTGGTCACTCAAAGAGATGTCATTGAATATACTTTCGAATCAGCTCGCTATTCGCCCGTCATTCTCATCCATTATTTCCTTCAGCATAAGATTCAACCAGATAAAGAAAGTAATCAGTCCTTCGCAGTTTATAACACAACGATCGGCAAAACGATCGTCCGGCTATTCATCCGAAGAGGAAATTTTCTGATCTCGAAAATAACAATGCTCAGTCATGACGATATTTATGGTGATGTAGTTAATTCTTTTCTTTATGACAATTATTCTTCTGAAAATAATATCAACTTCGCAAAGACCGTATATATTGAAAAAATGAATGGCATGGTGCACGATACGCTAACGATTTCTTCTGCGGCTATTATTTCAGAAGGTGTCCGATTCTTGAAGACGCCAGCGAACTTCAGTATCAAAGCCGATGAAAAAGAGACTTCCGATACAGTAACGTTATCTAAATTCAGCGATCATATTCACTTTGTCACGTTCAAACACGCCGATTCGAAGGCGATGATCGTTGAGTTCGGGAATTTCCTCGTCATTGCCGAATCTCCCCTGACAAGCGCCAATGGAGAATTGCTTATTGACGCCGCCCGTGAGATTGCGCCACAGAAGCCGATAAAATATTTTACCTACGGACATTGGCATCCATGGTATCTCGGCGGGGTCAGGCCATTCATTCATAAAGGAGTAACCATCGTTTGTCCTGAATGCGACTCGGTATACGTCCCGTATCTGTCAAATGCAAAACACTCCCTCGAACCAGATAGCCTGCAATTGCAGCCAAGAGCATTGCACACCGAAGTCTTACGAGACAGCATGACGATCTCCGATGGCAAATATTCGATGACAATATATCAGATCGGCAAAAAATCTGATCATACTCTGGATTATTCGATCTTTTATTTCCCGCTGGAGAAAATGGTGTTCGAGGGAGATCTTGCATGGATAAAAAAAGACGCCGCTGCCGCCAAGGCCAGTTCCAGACAAGCAGGACTTTATAACTCCATCAAAGAGCGTAATCTCGATGTCGCAACCATCGTGCAAGCGTGGCCCGTCACAAAATACGGATTGAAATCTGCCTTCGACATTGCGGATTTAGAAAATGCGATGAAGGTAAAGTGAGCTAATCAGCCTGCAATTATTATAATATTTATAATGAAAACTTCACTGAAGAACTCATCGGGAAATAATGAGTTTCTTCATTGCCGTCATTTCCGGAGATATCAGGCGTATGAAGTATGCTCCGCTCTTTAGCATGCCTGGATCTATAACAAGAACATGCTCTCCGGATGAAACGCGTTCATTCTGCAGCATTCGGATAGTATAGCCACGTACATCCATTACTTCGATCTGAACAGGACCATCATTTTTTATCGTATAAACAACCTTTGTGCCCGCATTATAAGCAGGATTCGGAGCTATGGTCAAACCGAAACCGTCAGTTGCTGTCCTCACTCCAGGGGCTATGATTGGTGCCGCATATTCTGCGCTTCTTATCACATTTCTTGAGTCCGTAGTGATCGTTGCACTAAAGATATTATTTCCGCAGAAATAATATTGGTATGAAGTATCGGTACTGATACTCACTCCTTCCATCGAATCAAATACAATTATTTGTTTTTTTACACGAAGAGCAGGAAGCTCATAGGGCATCATCGGCAATTGTATCGAGCCCCAGGCATCGACAGTTGCTTTGATCGACATAACCCGGCTTTCGCCCGGCTTTAGACTCACACCGGTAATATGTGAGGTGCTTTGCCAGCTCGAATCATACCTCATGGGAATTCGAGCCTCAAATAGCGGAGGATTATATCCGATAATTTTCGATGCTGCTCCGGAGCTATCCTGTGTGATTCCCAGATCGAATATTCCTTCATTTGTAAATTGGAAAAAAGAGTACTTTGTAGGCACATTCGGCGCAAAATTCTTCACTACCTCGTTAGTCAAAGTGAAATCAGAATCGTTTGCCAGGACTGCGTCACTGGATAAACCATTGCCGTGTCAATTCCGGCTTGCGGCTTCTCAGTGTAAGATGCCACTGTTAAATCCCACGTCATGTTCGTATCGCCGTCCCCAACCAGAGTTGCGAGTGCCGAAGGATTCGTGGCAGTGAAAGGGACAGCAAATTTCTGAATACTGTTCTCGTCATGCAGGACAGCGATAAAATCCGGAAAATCAATTGAAATCTGAGCCTGACCGCTCACTGCAAACAAAGCAAGAAAGAAAAAAACAGCAAAATATTTCATGGTGCTTCTTAACTTAAAATGAAGTAATTATATGGTCCCAACGATATAATGACACATTACAGACCGGATATGTAACATACTAAACAAATTAATTTATCTACGAAAAGAAATGGTACAATGTTATGTATGGGGATGAATTAAATACTATTATCGTTTTTTACCTTACCACTTCACGATGGTTGGTATTTTGTATACGCGGGATTCGTAAGAAATTTTAAAATTAATTATCTAAAAAGAGAGATATGGTCAATGTAAAAAAGCTAGAGAAAATGAATAAAAATGCTGACCAAATTGTGAATGCTTATCACCAATAACAAAGAGCGAAATCGTTTTGAAGCTATGGTAAACGGGGAATTCGCTTACCTTGCCTATGAGTTTTATGGAGACGTTATGGCTCTCGTTGGTACCTTTGTCCCGCCGAGTGAGCGGCATCAGGGTATTGCCTTTGCATTGGTACGACATGGATTGGAATATGCTAAAGCTGAGCATCTGAAAATCATTTCCGGCTGCTCATCCGTGAGCATATTCATAGAGCAGCATCCGGAGTACAAATCTTTACTTGCGATTGAAGAATAGCATCTTCACCTCCCCGTATATTTGCGTAAAATTAATCTTTCCAACTCGATGTCATCATGGCAAAAGCAGTACTAAAAACAAAGAAGAGTGAAGCAAGCGTCGATGATTTTTTGAATGGCATAAAAGATGCCGGGCAGCGCACCGATAGCATTGCCATCGTGAAGATGATGCAGGCGACTACAGGCGATAAGCCAAAGATGTGGGGACCGGCTATAATCGGCTTCGGCAATATACACTTAAAATATGACAGCGGCAGAGAACTTGATTGGATGAAGATAGGATTTTCGCCGCGCAAAGCGAACCTTACTCTTTACGGTATCAAGAATTCCGCCGGACAGGAAATACATCTCAAAAAGCTCGGCAAATACAAAGAAGGCAAAGGCTGTCTCTATATTAATAAGCTCTCTGATGTAGATACTGCCGTTCTGAAAAAGATGATCGAACAGGGAGCAA
>PLXB01000037.1 GCA_003151215.1 Ignavibacteriota bacterium | reverse complement strand
GAATCCTATCTTTCGCCGGAAAAATCAGTAGGGGGGCAGACTTGCCAATTCTGGCATGTCCAAGGTTGGATCAGAATTGATCTGGCAGACGCCAGCTAATTTTTTGAATGACTTTAGCCGTGAATGGGCACAGATTGCATCTCACAAGATGTGCCCATTTGAACAACTCTGGGATTTACTGAAAGGAAATATGGAAATTGTTACAATCGCAGCTCTTATTATTGGACCGTTTTTTGCGGTGATGGCAGCGGAGTATATGCGGAAAAAATCAGAACGTGAGGCGCGCCGGCTGCACGTCTTTAAGACGTTGATGTCAACCCGGTCGTTGAATCTTGTTCCCGCACATATTGATGCGATCAACTTCATTGAGTTGGAATTTTTTGCGGATCACAACGTGATGAAATGTTGGCGCCACTATCGCTCCCACTTGGATGAATATGTTAAAAATCCTTCCTGGGAAATCGAACGAAAAAACCGACTTAATGATTTGCTGTTTGAAATCTCAAAGGCAATCGGCTTGCCTCATAACAAATCCGCCATCGAGAAAGGTGTGTATTATCCAAAATGGTTTGGGGAAGTTGATTCTGAAAACAACCAGATCAGGCAACTGTGGTTGAAAACGCTCAAAGGAGAACAGCCGTTCCGTATGAAAGTTGATCCGATAACTGTCGAAGAAAAAAAGCCTGAATAGTTACCACCATTGGGCCTGTATAATCTCCTTCGTAAAAGGAGCATCTGCTCCTGAAATATCAACAAATATGCTGTTTTTATGAGATTGGAGGCCGTTTATGATGGCTTGGATTCGTCGGCTGGCTTGGCTTCTGGTGGATGTTGTATCCAAGCTGGAGACTCATCAAAAAACAGGACACGAATCGGAACCTGATAATCCTTCATACCCTGAACCAATCCAGCTAAAACTGGCAATCCATTATCTAGGTGTATCCACCAGACATTTTCGGTCAGGCGGTATTTTTCTTCGTTTGCCGGTAAAGCATTTCGCCAGTTCAACACTAAATTCTTCCAAGCATCTGATTGTGCGCGGGTGGCGTCTTTGCGGTGAACATCCGCAATCAAAAGAGTAAATTTCGCGTTGTTCATGTCCTTCAGAAAAATCAAAAATTGAACAGGTGTCAAATGACTAAAACCGTAACTTCAAATCACTTTTTCGGTGACTCTGCTGGTGGCGTTGTCGGCGGCGGTTGTTGTGTCGGCTGCGTTGGGGTAAAGGCTTTTTCTGGCATGTGGTGTGACCCTTTTACTACGGGACTGTCACCAACAACCATTCGATTGATTCCTATAATCGGGGCGGCTGGTGCGGCCTTTGTTGCAGGAACAAAAGGCTGTGTCGGCGTATGCGCTGTGCGCGTTGCGCGGTCGGCTGGCACTGCGCTTGGCTTGTTTGATTGTGGCGTATTTTTTGGAGGAGCCATATGATTGCAAATATGAATCACGACGAGTTTTTAGCCAAGCTAAAAGAATTGATTTGTTACGCCGATTGGCATCATCGCTATTACACACAGAGGGCGCGAAAATATAAGCGATTTGATTATTGGCTTAAAACTTCGCTTGGGCTTGTCGCAGTTGTCGGCGCACTGTTGGCCGGAAGCGACAATCACAGGGTTTTTGGGGCGTTTCTGGCTGGCGGATGCGCTTTTTTATTGGCAAGCATACTGCCTAATTTCCGTTGGGATGCCATTGTTTCTGGACTTAAAGACGAACAAGAGGAATGGACACGAATTTTTCAAGGTTATGACGGGGTTCTCAATATGACCAAAATGTCAGATCGAGACGAGATATTGGCGCGTGAATTTCAAAAGGTGGAGGAGCTAAAAAAAGCCGCAGAATTAAACGATAGAAATTTGCCGGAAGATAAAAAACTCCTGAAACAACTAGAGGCAGAAGTGCGAAAATACTACAAACTGGACGGTGAAAAATAATTCATTTTGACACTTCCTGTCTAGTCCAGGAGAGCCGAAATTTTAGCGGATTTTCCGCACTGCCAGACAAGGGAGAACGGGTCTTTTTCCAAAACAGTCCGGTCGGCAAATAAAAACAACCCGTGGCCGCGCTTCAAACTCGAGCAGGCTTCAAGGAGCGATGTGACGCGCATGGCATTCGTGGTGACGGTCAGCACGCGGAAACGATGGATGCCAAGTTTCCGCTGGTGAACTTTCTGCGTCCATGTCGCTTCGTATGCGAGAAGTTTCCGGTAAAAGGATGTTTGTGTTAATCCGCTTCGCACAACCGGCATGGTTCCTCGGTCGGCCTCAAGAAAGAAAAACACACGTTGCATCTGCCCGCCATGATCCGCGTATTCCAATGCGAACACGCGGTCGGGAACGACGCCAAGCGTAACGCCATGGTCGTGAACTTTTACCCGCCAATGGAATTGATTCTGTTTCGATTGAAGCGCGAGTTGGTCTTCGTAAAGCAATCGAACGTCACCGGATTTGCGGCAAGCAAGTTCAATGGACACCATCACGTCGGAAACAAGGATCGCGTGCTCAAGGAACATCCGGCCAATGCCGCGATCTTGTTCGTTCCACGAAGCCGTGATGCCAAGCTCTCGTTCCAAAAGCCTTCCGCCTTTGTTGCTCAAGCCATAGACCATCGGGCGCGCGCCGCC
>PLXB01000079.1 GCA_003151215.1 Ignavibacteriota bacterium | reverse complement strand
GATCGGTAATTCCATGGGCAGTTGTTGGTCGTTAGTCTTCAGTCGTTAGTAGAATTATCCTCTTTGATCCATTTTTCGTGAAGCTTCGATCAAGATTTCGCGCTCTTCTTCGGAAAGATTCTGGTATCCGGATGCGGCGATCTTATCTAAGATTCTATCAATATCTTCCTGTGTAATAATGCGCGCGCCGCCAATTCTTGTCTTTGTTGCCGTGCCGCCAATATCATGATACTCGGCATCGATCGCATCGTCATCATCAGTGGGTCTGCGCCGGAAAATGCTTCCGCCGCTTGACCGGGTATTCACATAATCATTGCTTTGCCGGGATCTTCGCATACTAAAATTTGAGAAAAGTCTTAATCCGCCAGAAGTTGCAAGAAGATAGATAAGTCCTGCAACTGCTCCGCCAAGATGTGCTAAGTGCCCGACATTATCTGCCGCGCCGACAGACATGAATTCCAAAACCACAAATAAACCAATTGCGTATTTTGCCTTCATCGGAACCAGGAAGAACACGAAGATAAGCTGATCGGGAAAGAGCAAACCGAATGCGATCAACAATCCGAAGATAGCTCCTGAGGCACCGATTAGCGGGCCGCTTCCGCCTAAGAGCGGTGAGATCAAAAGATGTGCAATTCCACCGCCCAGTCCACAAATAAAATAATAGGTCAAAAATTTCTTCGGTCCCCACATTGATTCAAATTGCAAACCAAACATCCACAGCGCAAGCATATTGAAAGCAATGTGCATGAAACTTCCGTGCAGGAACATATAGGTAAATAACTGCCACGGATAAAAATTTCCTGAGCCAATAGGCCATAAGTATAAATATTTTACGATATAGGCATCAATAGGGACACCGGAAAGTCTGAGTTTTCCAAAAAACATTTCAAAAGCAAATACGGCAACATTCGCATAAAGAAGTGCGCGAATTACAGGAGTATTATAAAGAAACCCGCCGAAACTACTGCGTCCCATTCCGGGACGGCCAAAATTTGCCATTATTGTTTTTTTTACCGGGTATCTACAAAATCCCGAATATAATAAAATAGTCGAACAGGTATGCCGAAAGCTCTGTTCCATCCCTATACGATACTAAAAGAGTTGCTGTTTCAACATAGTCTACATGATAACGTTTCGCGTTGTTTCTAATATCGGAATTGCTATAAGAGCCAGAGCGACTGCCATGCCGTTTTTTTTCTTTTTTTCATTATTTATTTCATTCCCACTTTATGCTCAATGGACTGCTATTGCGCCATCGTTGCTTGGTGTACAAGGGATCGAAACAGGAGCTATCACTCATAAATCAGGGATCACATGGGCCGGGAGTCTGAAATCTGTCTTTATGTCGCCGGATTCGGGCATAACTTGGCTTGACAGATCGCCGCAGATATTATCGAAGACTGATAATATTGATGACATATTTTTTTTTGATAACAAGACCGGTCTTGTATGCACAAATCTTGGGAGTGTTTTTCGCACCGATGATCAAGGACTAAACTGGCGCGAGATTCATCGAGCTCAGTATGCATATAGCGTTGCATTCCTTGGCTCGACCGATAATATTATAGTTACTTCAGGCCCGGGCGGCACGATAGAAGTATCGCTCGATGGTGGCATAACATGGCAGCAGCCATATACACCAGGAGGCGGAGTCCCTCAGGTACGTCCACTTTTAGGAGGAGGCGCAATGGTATTAGCAGGTATATTGCCAGGCGGGCAATATCATATTTTAAGAACGAATGATTATGGGATAACCTGGCAGCAAATGCCCGGCGTAACGGATTTCGATACATATTCTTTCGACGTCAATCCCTGCGATCCGAGATTTATTTATATTGCCAACGAAAAAGGCACGATTTCCGGCAACAATCAGTCTATTCTTTTCACTTCAAACGATGCAGGAAATTCGTGGACAAAAAGCCAGAGTTTCCCGCGACTTTATTATAGCGGCTCTGTTGCTTTAACGACAAAGGCCGTTTTAGTGCAAACAGTGAATAATGGAATACAGCGCTCGACCGATCAAGGTGCAAGTTGGAAGGGGATCGGCGGTCCGAGCGCTACGTGGGATACGCGACTTCTCTGCGCAATCAATAGCAATATTATTCTCGCAGCAGATAATAATGGCACGATCTGGAGGACAAAAAATAGCGGTGGTGATTCTATCCTCAATATTTCTCCCTTTGAAAGCCTTTCACTTAATCCAGATGAACTTTTTACAACTGATACGCTTGTAAGCTGTGATTCGCCCGTCGTCGATATTTTCCATCTTCGAGGCATACTTTGTAGTTACCCTAAGATCATCGGACAAAAGATAACAGGCGTTGATTCTCTCGATTATCGTATCGTCCAACCCGTGGGCGATTCACTCAGTGGCAATGATTCTGCCTTTATCTCCTTTCGTCCCCGTGGAAGTGGGGCGCAAAGCGGTGAATATATTATTACGCTTGAGGATAGTACGCAGATATCGGTACCCTTGAAAGGTTTTGGAAAGAATATCATTTTTGTTCAACCAATGACTGCGGATATTGCTGTCGATACGATCGGAGGTTATGCACAGGTACCACTTCGATTCTCCGGATTTCCACAGAAAGAAGATCTGGAGGTAGTGCTCCATTATGATACAAGAATGATCTATAATGGCTCGAATTCGATACTTGGAGCATCATTTGATCTTCCAGGCGAGTCATGGCAAGGCAGGTCGAAAATCAGAATTCCAAAATCAGAACTTCAATTAGATACAATTTCCGGCCTTGCAATCTTCACCGTTTTCCCGAATGGTACTGATTGTTTCAAAGTAAGTCTCGATTCGATGAATATTCTCAGTTTATTTGCCCCATGCACCTATTCGATTGGTGGTCCGGCAACAGCAATGATCTGTCCCCTAAAAGGCTGTGGAGTAATGACATTGACAAATTATCTTCGACATGGCACATTGCCCCAGTTATCAATTATTCCGAACCCAAATCAAGGCACTGCTTTTATTACGTCAAGCGAAACCCTCGGCTATGCAACGGTCGAAATTATCGATATACTCGGAAGAATATATGGCGTAAGAAATATTTCCTTTCAAAAAGGGATGCCGGTGACATTGGAATTGGATAATTTACGTTCAGGAAGTTATTACCTTAACATTAGAACAGCTGGGTCTCTGTATCAAGTGCCTATTGCGATCATTCACTGAATTCAATTCTCATTCGCAGGTTCCGGAATTTTTTCTTCAACGACAAATAGATCAACGGTCGAACCTTCAAGCACAAGTTCACCTGGTTTCGGCGACTGATCAACGACCGTTCCGGGCTTATCCGTTGTAGAAGGCACAAGACTTCTATTCCCGACTCCGAGTTTTGCATTTCCTAACCGAATAATTGCTTCGTTAAAAGATATGTTCGTCAAATCAGGCACCGGCACTCTTCCTGCCCGTTGGCCTTGCGAGACGACAATATTTACTTTCTGATCTGTTGAGATCTTTTCACCGGGATCGGGAGATTGCTTAAAGACTATTCCGCTCGGAATCGAATCTGTAAATGTCATTTCGGTCTTGCCGAGATCGAGATTCATCTTGACAAGTAATATTCGTGCTTCACGCAAAGCCTGGCCTACGAGATTCGGTACGACGACCATTTCTTTGCCGCCGGAAATAATGAGATATACTTTGCGACCTGGCTTTGTTTCATCGCCACCTTCAGGAGTCTGACGAATGATCGTGCCTTCTTTAGCCTTTTCATCAAACTGTGTTTCGTATTTGATCGGCTCATACCCCGCTTCTGATAACATCCGAACTGCATCATCAACAGGCTTTCCGACAACTTTCGGCAATACTGTTACTTCGCCCCGTTTCACATACCAAGGCATAATTATCTTATCGAAAAGCAGAACAAACGCAAAAAGAGCAAGCAATACAACACCTGCCCTTATCGCTAATTTGAGCCATCTGTCTTTCTTTGGTATCGGTTTTTTTTCTGCCATTTAGAATACGAATATACCAAAAATATTTCGGCGTCCTTTTAGAGTTTGAAAACTTTCCATACAAATGAACAGGATACCCCTCAGCAACGTTTTCTTTTTAATTATGCCATCAAAAGGCTCATATCTTCTTTTTTTTATCGGAACATCACTTGTGCTGATCTCGGCACAGGCCTTTGTCTATTTCCAGCTCCGACGTTTATTGCGTCAGGATTTCAAACAACGAGCAAAACGAGTTATCCCATTTATACGTTGGTTTTTTATAGGTATGAACTTGCCCCTTCTTTTTCTCTTTTTTCGTAGAGATATTCATGCCGATATTCCAACACTGACTAACATCATGCTCTACCCCTTTACCGTCTGGGAATTTTTGATGTTGATGTGGGCGCTGATACTCATCCCCGTTGTCTTCATACGTTTCATCCGGAATCGTCTGCATGTAACACCGCAAAGCTGAAAACGTAAATACAAAACATGAGTTTACTCGAATTAAACGAAAAAAATAAACAAGTACCGCATCTCATTTCCCGGAGGAAATTTCTTTATGGCAGTATCATTACTGTAAGCGCTGCGGCAATCACCGGCTGTGTTTCCGGCATCATTACCCGAAAGAATGTTCAGATAACCTATAAGACAATCGTTCTGCCGAATCTGCCCCTTGCTTTCAAGGGACTGACGATCACTTTGGCAAGTGATATTCATTCAAGCCCGTATATGACGCTTGAAGATATGCAGGAGATTGCCGCGCTCATCAATAAATTGAAGTCGGACGTTATTATTCTACCAGGCGATTTCGTAACAACTCATAAGAATGAATTACCTCCTGCTATTGAAGCGCTCAGCGTCCTTCATGCTCCTATGGGGGTTTATGCGACGACAGGCAATCACGAGTTTTATGTCGATGCCGATCTTGTCTCAGAAGGGCTCGAAAGTATTGGCATCAGAATGATGCGCAATGAAAACTTCGCATTGGAGAAAGAAGGTCAAAAGCTTTATCTTCTCGGAATCGACGATATTAATGATAATGAGGTCATCGCCTACACTGAAGGCAAATCAGCCAAGCATATCGATGCCCTTTTTAGCGGAGTTCCGGATAATGCCGCAACGATCCTCATGTGTCACAAGCCCTATCGATTCGATGAATTTGCTAAGACCAATACAGGATTAATGCTTTCCGGGCATACGCATGGCGGACAGATCGTCTTTGGCAGATTCGGCGAAAGCGTACTTTGCCTTAGCTCAATGGCGTCGAAATATGTGGAAGGTCATTATGAAATTAACACTGGCCCTAAACGTACGCAGATGTATGTCTCACGGGGCCTCGGAACCGTAGCGTTGCCGATGCGCTTTAATTGCCCGCCTGAGATTACACAAATCACTCTCGGATAATTATCCCTCTTATAATACCATATATTTTCAATGGATAGCAATGCTTGGATCTACTGATTTATGGATTGGATGAATGATAAAAACTTCTAAGTTATTTAACAGTAACTTAATACGGAGCAGTAAACTTTCTTTAGCGTTACGACTGTTTAATGTGCAGTGAAAAGACTTTTCTGCTTTGAGAGTGTAATTTCCAAACGCAAGACGCATCGAAAAAAGGTGCGAGTTTATTGCTCCGCCTTAGGGGTTTTACGACTGTTCATATTAAAGGGTTGGCTTTTCGCCAGCCCTTTTTCTTTGCTTTATCTGACCTTTGCCCTCGATGAATTAAAAATAATGAAACAAAGCCTGGATATATATCTCTTTATATTACTATCAACATGGAAGAAAAGACACAAAGCCATACGAATCAGCGCTCTCAACTTGTCACTCTTGCTGAAGGCACCCCTTTCAATAACTATGTGCTATCCCGTCGCTCACTTATAAAAGGAGGACTGATGGGATTGGGCGGAGTCGTTCTTGCCGGCTGCAATAGAGGTGTCGAAAATCAAAACTCACTCGAGATCACACAGTCCGATATTCTAATCCCGCATCTGCCTGCTTCGTTCGAAGGGATGACAATAACACTTGCAAGTGATTTCCATTCAAGCCCTTATATGTCGCCCAAAGAGCTGAAAAATATCGTTAACCGCATTAATGATTTGAAAAGCGACGTTATTCTTCTTCCAGGAGATTTCGTGACTCATCATATTGAAGAACTTCCCCCAATCATCGAAGCATTCAGCGAACTCAAAGCCAAGTATGGCGTCTATGCTTCTACCGGCAATCACGATCATGACGTTGATGCTGAAAGTATCTCTCAAGGACTTGAAGATATCGGAATCAAGATGCTTCGCAATGAAAATAGGGCGATCACAATAAGTGGAGACAAACTCTACTTGCTCGGCATTGATGATGACGCATCGGAAACGATCCTCGATTTTGTCAAAGGCAAACATGCTCCGCATGTCGATGAAACTTTCCGTGGCATTACAGATGATGCCGCGACGATTTTACTCTGTCACCGTCCGTATCACTTCGATGAATTTGCACAGACGAAGATCGGCATAATGCTCTCAGGCCATACTCATGGTGGACAGATCGTGCTTGCCCGCATAGGCGNNATTAATGGCAGTCATTCCCGTATGTATGTTTCACGCGGCTTGGGAGTAGTCGATATCCCCTTCCGACTAAACTGTCCTCCTGAACTCACTCAGTTTACGCTCCATTCGCCACTGATTGCACATGCTTCGAAGGGATAAAAAAATCTTTTCCGAAATAAATGAATGCCGTGGCAATAATTAATTGAAACAAATGTTTCACTTGTCAATATTCGGCAACATCCTTCTCGTTTCTATGCTGCAAAATTAGATCACTTTGCCCTTATCTTCATCGTG
The DNA here is from genome assembly GCA_003151215.1 of Ignavibacteriota bacterium. Next base: position 6,152 of record PLXB01000079.1, on the reverse strand, counting down.
TTTCCGCGGAACCACCTCTAAAGAACTCCTGTAATATAGGGTACATTAATAATGAATCTTCTATTCAGGACAAGGCAACTCATTAAGAAAATACTCCGTAATATCGGAGTAAGTCCTCATTCAATAAAAAGTTTAGGACTGAAGATGAGAATAATTCACCGTACGAAAGAATTCAGCAAAAAGACTATTCTTGCCTGGGGTATTCGTCCTGAATATCTGAAGCTGCTAAGTTCAAATAAGCAATTTTCAAAATTCGATGAAGAAATTTTATTGAAAAAATATTCGGATTCGGTTCCAAGCGATTATAAAACCGACTTCATTGTTGATATTGCCGCTTCTGATGGAGTAACAATGTCAAACACTTATTCCCTCTTTAATTCCGGAGTTCCTGGGCTCGCGTTGGAATTTGACAGCAACCTTTTTAGCCGCCTTGCAAGAACATATCGTCATTTACCAAAGGTTAATTTATTGAAAGTTAAAGTTACTCCACAAAACATAATATCGATATTAGATGGGTGTAATGTTCCGAAAAATTTTTCTATTCTGAACCTTGATATAGATAGCTACGATTATTTTGTTCTTGATGCTTTATTAGAGTCTTATAGACCGTCTGTAATATGTGCGGAGATCAATGAAAAAATTCCTCCGCCCCTGAAATTTACCGTTAAGTATAGTCCTGCATATTTTTGGGGCACAAATCATTTTTTTGGACAAAGCATTTCCCAACTCTATGTGCTCTGCGAAAAATATGACTATGACTTGGTGGAACTTCACTATAATAATGCGTTTTTAATTACAAAAGAATCGAACAAACATCTCTCTCTAAAACCCGAAGATGCCTATGACGCCGGCTATCGATTGAAAAAAGACAGGGAAGAGAAATTCTCTTATAATGAAGACATGGACCCAGTATTAGATATGAAACCTGAAGAAGCAAAACATTTCATTAAAGAGGCATTTAAACTGTATGAAGGAAGATACGATCTTTCATAATTCCCTTCCTTCATATTTTTGTCCATCATAACTCTGTTTATTTTGCCAAATACAACTGATCTATCAAACGTTATGATCTATACCGATGGCGCCTGCTCTGGGAATCCCGGTCCGGGCGGCTATGGCGTTGTTCTGCTTGATGATGCTGGAAACCGCCGCGAGCTTTCGGCGGGCTATATTAAGACTACGAATAACCGCATGGAGCTTCGCGCCGTTATCGCAGGCTTGGAAGCGTTAACGATGCCTTGCAATGTTACACTTTATAGCGATTCGCAATATGTCGTGAAAGCGATTGAGGAAAAATGGCTCGAAAATTGGGTCAAACGCGGCTGGAAAAAAGCTGATAAAAAACCCGTAATGAATGTTGATTTATGGAAGCGATTAATACTTCAACTTGAGCGGCATAAAATGAAATTTATCTGGACAAAGGGTCATGCCGGGGATATAGAGAATGAACGGTGCGATGAACTTGCAGTCGCTGCGTTAAGTATGGCCGATCTTTTGGAGGATAGATAGAAATCAATGATCATTCGATTTATTGTCGGGCTTATCACTACTGCACTACTGCTTATCGGCGGCTTACTTCTTTTCGGCAATTATGTAACCAATCGCTCGCTTCCGAAATATGAAGGCGAGGTACGAATCGCCGGATTAAAAAATCCGATAGAGATATATCGCGATAGTTTTGCCATCGCTCATGTTTCTGCAGTGAACGACGAAGATGCCTATTACGCTCTCGGTTACGTTCACGCACAAGAGCGTATGTTTCAAATGGATTTCACTCGACGCATCGGAAAAGGATTGCTCTCCGAAGTTCTCGGTGAGAAATCCTTGATCATTGATAAATGGGCGCGTACAATCGGCTTTTCGCGTATTGCAAAATACATGTGGGATAAAGCCTCTGGGGAAACAAAAAAATATCTGACTGCTTATTCAAACGGAGTCAATGCATTTATTGCTTCTCACAAAGGAAAATTTGGTTTGGAATTCGATGCACTTTCTTACGAGCCTGAACTATGGAAACCAACTGATTGTATGATCATCGGCAGACTTCTTTCATGGGAGATGAATTTTTCATACTGGACAGATGCGGCTTTCAGCGATATTGCCCTTACGGAAGATTCGGCTCACATGGCTTCGCTTTATCCCGGGTATCCTGCTGATGCTCCGACAGTGATCGAAGGATATGGCGTGATCGGGAATCGTCATTCGTTGTCCGTCATTCATCAAGGAGATACTTCGAAAGAGAGGACTGACGAAAGACGATCGACGAAAGACGATCCACTGAAAGAATTTTATGAAGGTCAGCGACAGTTACATACTGCTTTGCAAAATATTATCGGCATGGAAGGGATCGGCGGAGGATCGAATTCGGTTGCGATCAGCAGTAAGCGGACAGCTTCCGGCGGCGCAATGCTCGAAAACGACATGCATCTTGCAATTAGCGCCCCCGCTCGTTGGTATCTCGTTCATCTCGAATCGAAAACAGGTCTCAATGTTGTTGGTTTTACAGTGCCCGGGATCCCATTGGTCTTCAGCGGCAGAAACAGAACGCTGAGTTGGGGTCTGACCAATGGCATGATCGATGAATGCGACTATTTTATTTTAAAGCCCGATTCGACAGGTAAAGGATATATTACTCCCTCAGGTGTGAAGCCGATCACAACGCTTATTGAACATATTCCCGTCCGCACATTCGATGGCTCAGCTAAAAAACAATATGAAAGAATAGAAATCAAATTAACCGATAATGGACCAGTCGTAAACGGGCTCAATACATTCGATCTTGCTAAAACATTTGTCTCGGATAAAAAAAGTCATATGCTGCCCCAGCAGGAAACAGTCCTCGGGAAACATCTGCTTGTTGCGATCCAATGGAACGGAAGCTATGCTCTAACCGATGAACTCGGCTGCTTCTTTAAACTTCATCATGCAAAAAATATTGACGAAGCAAGAAGTGACCTTGCAGATTTTTCTACTCCTTGCTTGAATATAACCTTTGCGCAGGCAATAACAGGACAAATTGCTTATCAGATTATCGGCAGGATTCCGCTACGCAATGGATCCGAAGAACGAAACATGCTTCCACGTTATGCTGAAAACTCTTATGATGCATGGCAAGGATTCACCCCTACAATGAATCTTCCGCATGCCATTGATCCTGCTTCCGGTTTTCTTGTCACTGCCAATAATCCATCCACAGAATACCGCAGCATTGCTCATTCAGAAAATTGGGAACCGCCAGGTAGAGCAGAAAGACTTACGCAGCTTTTAGAACTGACGAAGAAAATGGATCTGCCGAAGATGAAGCAAACTATGACCGATGTTACAAGCCCGTTCGATAAGAATGAACTTGCCCCTCATATCCTTCGAATTTATCGCAGAACAAATCCAGATACGACTCATAAAAACGACCTGCTTTTTAATTTGGCTCTTGATTATCTTGAAAGCTGGGATGGCGTTCAGGGAGCTGAAGATATATCAACGACAATTCTCAATGCTTTTCTTGTCCGCATGATCACAAATACTTTTTGGGATGAACTTGGCAGTGAAAGGCTAGCTGAGTTTGTCTATCTCAATAATGTTCCGATTCGTACTATCGGTCATTTGCTCAATGATCCGGACAATATTTGGTGGGATGACGTGCGATCTCCGCAGCGCGAAACGCGTGATGATATTATTAAGCGATCTTTTGAAGATGCGATTGACTACTTAAAACGAAAACTCGGCAGTGATATTCGAACATGGAATTGGGGGAGATTACATTCTCTCACATATAAGCATCCTTTTGCCGATGAATCAAAAGAAGTTGGATCACTGGGCAATATCGAGATAGGCTGGGCACCCGGAGGAATGACGACGGTCGTACAATCGAGCTACGGCTTTTGGAATCCTTTCATCATGCGTGTCGGACCTTCGATGCGCCAGGTTGCCGATATGAAAACCGATGTGCTCTATGCTGCATTGCCGACGGGAAACTCCGGAAATATGTTCGATATGCATTACCGCGATATGGTTGAGATGTTTAAAAGGGGAGAATTGATCGAAGTACCTCTGACGCGTAAAGATCCATCATGGAAAAAGCTTCTGCTAATGCCCGAATAGTGAATTTCTATGAGAATCGATATCATTTCCGCTGTGCCACCGCTTATGGAAAGTCCTCTGAATGAGAGCCTGGTCAAACGTGCGCGGGATAAAGGAATAGTCGAAATCGTTATCCATAATCTCCGCGATTATGGGCTCGGCAAATATCGTCAGATCGACGATGATCCTTTCGGCGGAGGTGCCGGAATGGTACTGCGAGTAGAACCCGTTTTCGCCCTCATCAGAAAGTTACAAACCGAACGAACGTATGATGAGATCATCTTCCTTACACCTGACGGAAAAACTTTCATGCAGGACGATGCAAATGAGCTTTCCATGAAAGGAAATCTTCTCCTTCTCTGTGGAAGATATAAGGGCATTGATGAACGAATTCGCCAGACGTTTATTACAAAAGAAATCTCGATCGGAGACTACGTTCTGACTGGCGGCGAACTACCTGCTCTTGTTGTAATAGATGCAATCGTACGACTGCTTCCCGGCACGATACATGATAGTGAAAGCGCCATGCTTGATTCTTTCCAGACCGGTTTACTCGATGCACCTCTCTATACACGCCCTGCAGAATTCGAAGGCATGAGAGTACCGGACATTCTGCAATCAGGCGATCATGAAAAGATCCGCATTTGGCGCAACGAAGAATCTATAAAACGGACGCAGGAGCGAAGACCTGATCTGCTGGAATAAGCTGGAATTCAATTTCAAATACCTTTTTGAAAGCTTCCAGATAATATTGATTTACCTCTTCCATTTCGATTTTTCTTCCCAATACCTTTTCCAGGCTTGTCACTTTTTTATCCCCTATTCCACAGGGAATGATCCTTTCGAAATAAGAAAGATCGTTGTTGACATTAAATGCAAAACCATGCATTGTACACCAGCGCGAGACTTTAATGCCGATGGCGCATATCTTTTCCTCTTTTCCTTTGCCGCCCACCCAGACGCCTGTTCTTCCCGGAATTCGGAAACTAATTACTTTATATTCTTTTAAGGTGAAAATGATCGTTTCTTCAAGCGCTCGAAGATACCAACCTAAATCTTCTTTAAAATGTGCGAGATTCAACAGCGGATATCCGACAAGTTGTCCGGGTCCGTGAAAGGTGACATCTCCTCCACGCTCGATCTCAAACTTTTCGGCACCGATCTTTTTCAATTCGTCATCGGTGAAAAGGATATTGGACGCTTTAGTAACTCTGCCAAGGGTATAAACCGGCGGGTGTTCGCAGAGAATGAGTGTGTCGCATTTTTCTCCTTTTAATAATTGCGAGAATATCGATCGCTGCAAATCCCATACATCGGCATAGTATGTTTGAGAAAGCAAAAGCAAACGCACGACTTTTCCAGTTCCGTTAATCATCAATCGCCTACTACGACCGTTCTCGAAGTCATGTTTCCTGCCGATATGATACGGCATAGATATATGCCTTTTGCCAGATCACCAACAAGTATCGAAATTATCTGGTTACCGATACCAGAATAGGGTGCAATGATCTTCTTTATCGGGACGCCGAGCAGAGAGAAAATCTCTATTGTTAACGGATCTTCTTTTGAGTCTGAAATAAAGTCAATATTAATTTTATCTTTAGCAGGATTCGGATAAAAAGAAATAGCATCGTTTGTCGTTCTATGTAATTCATGCACATCTGAATTCGTACCGATCTCAGCAATAAATATATCAGTATTGCCAAAGCTTTGTAATGAAAAGGCACCGAAGGTACACGTATCACTGAAAATGCCACTGAGATAAAGATCTCCATTCGGATCAAGTGCAACTGCTGATCCGAGATCAGTTTTGGGAGCTCCCGCATGGTCAGTCCACAAGGCATTTCCAGACACATCAAATTTTACAATAAAGATATCGAAGAGACCGTTGTTCGGGATCTGACCGGAACCGAAGTTAATGGTATTATCGTATCCTCCTGTAACATAAAGACCGCTGCTGTCGACGGCAACTCCTGCCCCAAATTCTTCACCTCCCGTACCAACGCATTTCATCCATTCCTTCACTCCGCCGCTGGAATATTTTGCGATATAAATATTCCCTACACCGTCACAAT
>PLXB01000110.1 GCA_003151215.1 Ignavibacteriota bacterium | reverse complement strand
AATGCTCCGCAAGTGTACGATAAATTATTTACTGTAACGCCGGATTCTTCTATTTCGGATGTCCGCAAAACCGATCTCATTATTATTCCTGCAGTGAATGGGAATATGGAGGAAGTGATCGAACTGAATAATGAATTCTTTCCCTGGATTCGTAAGATGTACGAGAATGGAGCTGAAGTCGCAAGCCTCTGCGTCGGTACTTTTTTACTTGCTGCCACGGGTTTGCTCGAAGGCAAGCAATGCGCGACACATTGGTTGGGCGTGACCGATTTTCGCAAAATGTTTCCCGATATCGATCTTGTCTCCGATAAGATCATCACCGATGAAGAAGGAGTCTATTCTTCCGGCGGCGCAAATTCATTCTGGAATCTTATCCTCTATCTGATCGAAAAATATGCAGGGCGTGACGTTGCAATCACTTGCCTGAAAATCTATGAGATCGAAATCGAGCGTACAAGCCAGTCGCCCTTCATCATCTTTACTTCACAAAAAGATCATGAAGATGAGCGCGTCAAAGAAGCGCAATCCTTCATCGAAAAAAATTACAGCAAGAAGATCTCGGTTGAGCAGCTTGCAACTATGGCGGCGCTGGGAAGAAGAACATTCGAGCGCCGATTCAAAAAAGCAACGTCAAATACGGTGATAGAATATATGCAGCGCGTAAAGATCGAAGCAGCGAAAAAAAGTCTGGAGTCAGGCAGAAAACAGGTGAATGAAGTTATGTATGATGTCGGCTNNATATTCAGAAAAATCACGGGATTATCACCGTTGGATTATAGGAATAAATATAATTAATGAATTAGTATTTCTTCCTTCGATTCCTCACATAATCCACAAGCACGAACTGCCCGAGATCATTCAACCCCGAATAATACGCTCTGCCATGATTGGCTTTCGTCATTTCTTCGACGAAATCAATAAGGTAATTATCCTGGGCTATCATAAATGTAGAAATAGTGATCTTCTCACGCCGCAGAGCTACGGCTTCGTCAAGAGTTTTATTTATGATCTTCGGATCCAGACCTAATGAATTCTTGTAGAGCTTCCCGTTTTCATCGAACATGGCAGATGGTTTGCCGTCTGTGACCATGAAGATCTGTTTATTCACATTACCGCTTCGTCTGAGCATCCGCCGGGCAAGACGCAAGCCGTCGCGGGTATTGGTATGGAAGGGACCGACTTCAAGAAAGGGCAATTCATTCTCAGAAATAAGTTCGGCTTCATCGCCAAATGTAATGACATAGAGCTTATCCTTCGGAAATTTATTCTTGATCAGCTCGGCAAGCGCCATCGCCACTTTCTTTGCAGGAGTGATCCGGTCTTCGCCATAAAGAACCATCGAATGCGAGATATCTATCAATAGTGCGGTTGCGCAGGATGCAGTATGCTCTGTTTCATATACTTCAATATCTTCTTCACTAAGATTTAGATTGCCAGCAATGGAATCTTCATCAATTGTGCCTTCGCGTAATGATCGGCGCAGGGCATTTTGCAGTGTGCGGGTAAAGTCGATATTGGTTGATTGATCTCCAAACCGGTAGCTCTTTGTGCCGCTTGTACGTTCGACCCCTGCTCCGGAATGCGGTGTATCGTGCGAACCGGAAGGGGATTTTTTCAGCGAACGAAAAATTTCAAGCAGCGCGCTTCGCTTAATGTTGCCGATGGCTTTATTTGTCGGCTTCAAGAGAGCATTCTCATCGGTTTCGATAAGACCAAGACGTTTAAGTTCATCCATGAACATATCGAACGTCATATCGGGACCGAAAATATTATACTCCTCTCCAAGATACCGCATCCAGCTTAAGGCTTCCTCAGCATCGCCTGAAGTTCGAAGCAATAATTCGTGAAAAAGATCGAGTAATTGCTTCAGGCGGTCTTCTGCCGTCCTTGATTTACCGGGAATCCATTTTGAGTATTCAATACGCATATTCATAACTAACGAAAGCAACAAGAAAACGGTTTTTCCGAATGGAATTTCTTTGAATGTTCTTGCTGCTCTTTTGGTTTATGGAGTACCCCGCAATTTTGTTTTTTTTAACTAACATTCATCGTCCTATGAAAACTCTTGTTACGATTTCCGTGATTTGCATACTGCTCGTTCTCGGTTTATCACCTGCATCTGCAAGGCGAGGTAATCCGGTGCCGCCGGTTACCGTGAGCAATTTTACAAGTCAGTATTATATCATTGATTCCGATGACGATAATACCGATTCACGCCAACCCACTTATAATTTCGTCGATACAGGATACGGCACATGGGTCCGTGTAACCGGCTTTAGTAATAATGATGACGGGTATGCAGAAACAGCGGCAACCGATTCCATCTTATTTTACAATTCGAATGGGTTACACCGCTTGCCGCCGCGATATATCAGCACCAATGGCCTGTTAAAGCTTACTCGCGATACACTTACCTCTTTCGGATATAAAGTACCGGTTACCTCTCCAACTAATGGTGCGATGCCGGCCGGATACCTTTCCAATTTTGGAGCGATCATCTGCCCCCTTTGGGCAGATATGGAATTTCGTACGGGAGGAGATTCCACTAAGGTCTTTTACCGTATGACTACGGACTCTTGTTATGTCACGTATTATAATCTTGCACTCAAGGGTACGAACGGAAC
>PLXB01000152.1 GCA_003151215.1 Ignavibacteriota bacterium | reverse complement strand
GATCTTGAGCAGAACTTCCCGAACCCGTTTAACCCGTCAACCGTGATTCGTTTCTCGATTCCTGAGCGCGTGAAAGTGACCCTCAAGGTCATGAACCTGCTCGGCGAAGAGGTGAAGCGAATCATTGACGGCGAATATAAGGAATCAGGGACGTACGAAGTCGAATTTTCTGAACAGGGCATTCCGTCCGGTACTTATGTATACAGGCTTGAAGCGTGAAACTTCGTCAAGTCGCGTAAGATGGTATTGGCGAAGTAAACTGGCCAGAGACAGTTTTTCGGCGAGAGTATCAACTCTTTTAAAACCCTTTCAATGCGAAAGGGTTTTTTTTTATTGCGGCATTTTAATTTTCACGGTCAGCTCTCTCGGATTTTCCGTCGCATTGGTATACTCTATTTCCAACGTTGTCGATCCGGAACTTGCCTTGATGTAATTCGGCAAAGCGAAATCCTGCTTATCGAAAAGCCCTACGAACGTAACGGTAATATCGGCTTTGGGAAGCGACGAGCTATCGAATGGAACGAGATGATTCCATATTTCATATTGAATAATGGCAAGCGTTGTTTTCGGGTTATCGGTCGAAGGGAGTTTTCCGTTGATGGTAATGGCTTCCGTACTATTCGATGAAGCCCGCTGAATATAGAGGATATGGCGGTACTCCGAATATGATTTCAGCACTGCCGTATCTCCCGGAGCAAGTCTGGCCGCATTGGGCGCCATACCGTAGATGACATCGCTTAATGATTCAAGCGTTAAGCCTTTCATACCGGTAATCGATTGCAAGGTTTTCGGATCGGGTTTGCCGCGATATTTTTCGCCTTCGATGGCATTATAGAATTGATATTCCTCCGGCGCGCCGAGAAACTTCGCTCCGGTAATTCCGAACGGTCCGGTAACGATCATGCTGAGTGAATCGACCCTGGAGGGTTGGCGTAAACCTTGAAGGCGTTTGGATTTCAGTTCGAAATGTCCGCTCTGCGATCCGCCGTCAGCGCCAAGAGTAATACTGCCTTCAGCGGTCATGCTGCATGCCATAGCCGATTCATCACTGAGGCATTGCAAAACGGCATCGAGGGTCTGCTGATCGAGATTAGCAGCGGGCCTCGCAACAATTTTTTTTTCTTCGGTAGCGGAATGCGATGTGCAACTTGCCAATCCTAAGAGAAAAAAAGCCGGTAGTAAGAGTTTTTTCACAACGGGTTTACGTCCAAATATATCGAACGTTACAATATCAGTTCAGCTGCCTATACTTCGCTCGCACTACATGCTCAGGCAATGCTTCATAATGCCACCATTCCCTCTGAAGCTGATGAAATCCGGCACGCTTCATAATGGAGCGAAGCAAAAGGCGGTTCGCATACTGTTCTTTCGTTAATTTGCCGGAGATCATATTTGTTATTTCAAAGCGAGGTTCGGCACGCTGAGAGAAATCATCAAAATCTGTTCCCATATCAAGCGCTTTGTTTTCCCCATCGAGCAGTGATAAATCAATGGCAAATCCATAACAATGAATCCCATAACTTGGATACGCCACATAGTGTGCTTTCGGCGTTCCTTTGACATGTAAGTATAATTTTTTTTGAACCGATATCGGGCGAAAAGCATCGAAGATAACGAACTTCCATCCCGGCTCTTCTTTCGCCAATATCTGGCATGCCTTCTGAAATTTTTCCGCCGCGATCGGATGGAGCGAACAGCTGTATTTGTCGGAATCGAGAATTTCTCCGCAGAAATTATTCGACGAGGCATAACGCTTATCGACCTTTACGTTCGGATAGGCTGCAATATCGATGAAATCACGGTGAGAAGAAGATATCTGGTGGATCGGAGGCTGAGCAAAAGCATTAGGGGGAAGAAATATGCAAAAAACGGTATAGCAAATTCCGGATGCACATAGCTTATCCATAAATAAAACTATTCTTGAACTACGTATAGTAATAGTGCTATTTCAATAAAATGATGAATTAATACAAAAATACGGCAGTAATGAAACAAAGGGGTAGGTTCGGCATCATTTATATATGGCTGATTAAACCCTTTTTGTCTTTTAAGCATCTATGAGGTCAGGATAATTATGTTTGGATGTAATGTATGAAATATTTTCTATGCCTTGCAGGGTTGTTCTTTTGTGTGAAATCCGGATTGTCGTTTACGGTATCGGGCATTGAGGTAGTAAATTCTTATCCAATGAACGGAGCTATTAATGTCCACCCTATGACAGGAATCGGCGTTACGTACTCAGGCGCTTTGCAGAAAAATGTTTTGTCAGGTGATAGTATCGATGTTTATGGCAATCTTGGGGAAAAATATCCCGGATCAGTGAAAATATCGAGCAATGGGCGCACTCTTATTTTTACACCTTCGAACTCTTTTCCTCTTGGCGAGACGATACATGTCCGCATCGGATCCTTACAAACAATAGAAAACACTAGTACTCTTGCATATTCTCTTACATTTACTATAAGAAAGAAAATTGCCGTACCCGATACCGGTTTTCACAGCGATGATCCGATCCTTGATTTTCAATTGCATAAAAACCTACGAAATCAAAAATATACTAACGGGGCCTCACAAACCCAGGATTTTCCGATTCTGAATGTGAATACCGAAAATAATCCTACAGATGGATATATGTATATTTCAAATTACAAATTTTTATCCGAACAGGCCAATACATACAGAATGATACTCAATAACTATGCTGAAGTTATCAATGCACAGGGAGGCGGACCCGATTATTTTGTTGATTTTAAGCCAAATCCGGATCACACGTATTCTTACTACGATTATTTTGCAGGTGCATTTATCATTTTAGATTCAAACCTTAATAACATTAAATCGATCAGCGCAACAAACGGATATCTCACGGACCCTCATGAATTCCGCGTGACTTCCGAAGGCAATCATATTATTATTGCCTCAGATAATGAGATCGTCGATATGACTAAGTATATACAGGGCGCCTGGACTACAGCAACTATACTTGTGCCGATTATTCAGGAATTTGATCGTGATAATAATCTCATATTTGAGTGGCGCACCATTGATCACTTTATGGTCACAGATGCCACACATGAAGATCTGTTGATAGATTATATCGACTTCTGCCATCTTAATGCCATTGAATTCGATGGCGACAGCAATTTTGTGATTTCATCCCGGCACATGGATGAGATCACTAAGATCAACCGTGAAACGGGAGAAATTATGTGGCGTTGGGGAGGAAAGAACAATCAATTTACATTTACCGGAGATACGCTCCTTTTTTCGCATCAGCATGGAGTCCGGCGCACCGATTCCGGCACAATTACCATGTTCGATAACGGCAACTTTCATCCGATCGCTGCTTCGTACAGCCGTGCGGTGGAATACAATCTCGACGAGACAAACATGATCGCAAAAAAGATATGGGAGTTCCGGCACATACCTGATATTTCAAGCCAATCGATGGGATATGTGCAGCGCCTTCCAAACCAAAATACATTTATCGGATGGGGACAATGCGATTATGTAACCGCAACCGAACTTGATCCGGAAAACCGAACACTTTTTGAGATGGGAATGACCGATGGAAACTATAGCTATCGGGCATATAAATACGACACAAACTATGTAAAACCTATCACCACTACAACTAATGCGGTAAAGAATACATCACTATCGGCTTTGACTGCCTCACTCGTTTGTATGCCAAATCCTATTACCGATAAGGGCCAGATAGAATGTACTGTCGATGAAAATAGCTTTACACAAATTTTACTTTTCGATCAGCTTGGAAGAGAAGTATTAACCATTTATACAGGAGACCTTTCGCCAGGAAAACATTCTTATATGATCTCAGCTGGAGCACTCCCGGCGGGCATGTATTATCTCAGGGCAGTGGGCAGCGGCGGAAATTCTCTCGAAAAGAAAATCCTTATTATAAAATAGATCCGTCTTTTAAAGAATTTTATTGATTGCGTATCAGGAGGATTTCCGAACCGTTCGGATAGATCATTCCTTCTTTAATAAAAGCAGGCGAGGATTGCGGCGTAAAGCCAAAATCGAAACTGGAATACTGGTTTCCTGTCTGAAGATCGAAGGCATAGAGTTTTCCGTCAAGACAAGCTGCATATACCAGGTCGCCGATAATGATCGGAGCAGATGCAAGCGGACGGGATAACTCCTTCTCCCATTTGAATCCTTCACCTGAACGGGAATCCACAGCAATGATATTATTTCCATTGCCGAATACGAGAGTATTATTGGCTAAGGCAAGTTCAGTTGTTCCCTCATTAAGTGTGCCTCTACAATGCCAATCCGGATGCCCGGTATTCTTATCCAGCGCATAAATTGATCCATCTTTTGAGATTCCATGAACGCGCAAGTCCGTCATGAGCGGCTGCCCTCCTGCGCCGTAATGATCCCAGAGCTTATCTCCATTCTTTGCGTTAAGGGCATATAGTTGCTGCCTGTCATTGCCGACATAGACGATATCCTTCTCAAAGGTAATGCCTTTGTCATACGCAGGAGATGAAGCTTTCGAAAGCACACTGAATTTCCATTTGAAGGCACCGGTCTCGGCGTCGAACGCATAACATAATCCGTTCGATGTTGTGAAATAGACTCTCTTCTCATGCACCAAAGGCGTCGTTGTTATCGGACCCTTTGTTTCATATTTCCAAAGTAACTTGCCATCATCCCTGGAAAATGCTGCGAAAAGATTATTCTTAAAACCAACATAGACATTCTCTTTTGTCACTGCCGGAGCGCCTTCGACGGCGCCGGCATTTTCAAGTTTGCAAAGAAGTTTAATTTCCGATGCCGTAACGGAAAAAATACATCCGCTATCAGTGCCGGCATATCCGATGCCATCGAATATAGCCGGTGAAGAAGTAGAAAACTTTTGCCCCTTAATCTTAAAACTTGATGTTTTTGAAGAGAATTTTTTGGTCGGAGAGCCCTCAAAAAAGCGCATCCGATGCTCAATGGCGTTTTGTCCTACGGATGTGGCAGCGTCTTGTGCATACAGGGAAACCGAAAGCGTCAAAAGAAGAATGATACCTATAATTGAACGTAACATAATCGAGTGGTGATTTTTCAACTCCACAAAAATACGATAATAAAGAAAAATTCTTCGATTTAAGGAAACTCTCAGTAGGTGCCTATGATGTTCTATAGGTACATATATAGGCACCATGCGCGGAACTACATTAAATCTGCATAACCGCTTCGAAACACGGAGCACCGAGACTTACGATGACGGATGGGATACGCTTGAGGACGACTTACAACTTCGAGTCGTCCCAACAGAATTTATCCCTGACCTGACGAAATCGATCATCAGCTATAATGACAGCCCCGATCTGCCGATGATGGCAAGCATAAATCCTTATCGCGGCTGTGAGCATGGCTGCGCTTATTGCTATGCGCGCCCATCACATGAATATCTCGGTTATAATTCGGCGCTCGATTTTGAAACGAAAATTCTTACGAAGGAACGAGCGCCGGAACTGCTTCGCAAAGAAATGATGAAGCCCTCATGGAAACCGCAAGTCATTGCTCTTTCGGGCAATACCGATTGCTACCAACCCATCGAGCGAAAGCTCGGCATCACGCGGCAAATTCTCGAAGTCTGCCTCGAATTCAAAAATCCCGTTGCTATCATTACGAAGAACGTGGTCTGCTTGAGAGATATAGATATTCTTTCAGCAATGGCAAAGTTGGACCTTATCATGATGAATTTTTCGATCACGACACTTGACTTGCATCTCTCACGAATGCTCGAGCCTCGAACTGCGGCGCCGCACAGAAAGATCGAAGCGATTAAGAAACTTACTGAAGCCGGTATTCCATGCGGGGTAAATAATGCGCCGATCATTCCGGGATTAAATGACGATGAAACGCCGAAGATATTGGAAGCTGCTGCAAATGCCGGAGCGATCAGCGCAGGATTTATTATCGTCAGATTAAGCTATGGCAACAAAGATATTTTTGCCGACTGGTTGAAACGGAATGTGCCATTGGAAGCAGATAAAGTCATCAAACGAATCATGATGGTGCGTGACGGCAAACTCAATGATACCGAATTTGGTATACGTATGAAAGGCGAAGGCGCCTATGCCGATTATATCAAGCAACAATTCGGCGTCTATTGCCGGAAATATCATCTGAATGAGAAGCCGTTTAGACTGAGCACTGAGCATTTTCAGAGACCGGGAACGTTGTTTGGGTGAAAATGAATTTTCTCGTCTTTTTGTTTTAGGGAGTATAACAAATAATTTTTTCGTAACCCACTTCCCTTCCGACCGTATAACCTTTAAAAACTTATGTCAACTCAAAAAGCTACATTTGGCGCAGGGTGTTTTTGGCAAGTGGAAGAATTATTCCGCACAGTACCAGGTGTGATCTCAGCGACTTCAGGCTATCTTGGCGGTAATAAGCCGAATCCCGCCTATCGTGATGTCTGCACCGATGAGACAGGTCATGCCGAGGTTGTTGAAGTGGAATTCGATCCTGAAATTGTCAGCTTCGAGACACTACTCGATCTTTTCTGGAATAACCATAATCCGACAACGTTGAACCGACAAGGGCCTGATATCGGAAGCCAGTACCGATCAGCCATCTTCTTTCATTCACCGGAACAGGAAACTACTGCCCGCGCTTCAAAGTCAAAATTAGAAGCAAGCGGAAAAGTCAAAAAGGCGATCGTTACGGAGATCACTCCGGCTTCTACTTTTTGGAAGGCCGAAGATTATCATCAGAAGTATTTATTCAAACGCGGCATGACGCATTGTCATGTATGATGACTCACAACAAATGTTACATTCTATGCCAACACTCGAAGAACTTCGCTTTCCTATCGGAAAATTTACTCAGCCTGAAGTAGTATCGAACGATCAGTACGATACGTATATCAAAGAAATTGAAAAACTGCCTTACGATTTGCGCGAAAGTGTTTCAGGGCTAACCGAGGCACAGCTCGATACGCAATATCGCGAAGGCGGCTGGACGGTGCGGCAGGTGGTGCACCACGTGCCGGACAGCCACGTGAACGCATACATCCGGATGAAATTCGCCGTCACCGAAGACTCGCCCGTCATCAAGTCGTACGAGGAAGCGAAGTGGGCGGAGCTGCCGGAGGCGAAGTCGGGCCCGGCCGACATGTCGATCGATCTGCTCGACGCGCTGCACCGCCGCTGGGTGATGTTTCTCCGCGCGCTGACCGCCGACGATTTCGGCAAGGCCTACATGCATCCGGAGCTCGGCAAGGTGACCCTCGACGAAGCGCTCGCGCTGTACTCGTGGCACTGCCGGCACCACGGGGAACACATCAGGCAGGGCTTAGGGCTCAAGGCTTAGGGCTTA
>PLXB01000160.1 GCA_003151215.1 Ignavibacteriota bacterium | reverse complement strand
GGGAACGGTGAGCTTCATTACGTCCGCTATTTCGTTGTAACTCAACCCCTGATATTCAAAGAGCAAAAACGGTTCACGGTTTTCCGGCGGCTCTTGCTCAAGAGCTGACTGTATTCTCCCTGCCCAATCGTCACCGACTTCAATGTTCGGTGCAGCGATATATGACAGATCGTCAATATTATCGAACGTCCTTCTATCCCTGATCCGATTCAAACAGAGATTATGCGCGATCGTAAAGATCCAGCCGGCAAGACCTTTATCTTCGGCAAACTGATGGGCGCGCTGATAGACCCTGATAAATACTTCCTGATACATATCCTCCGCTTCCNNAGCGCCGGAACCGAGCATACGAAGGCAGTAACTATAAACTCTCTGCCGGAATCTCAGATAAAGTTCGGTGAACGCCTCGCGCTTTCCCGCCATAAAGGCGCGAAATAGCTCAATCTCATAAGCGCGCTCGCGGTCCCTGTCGCTTATGAAATCCGGTTCAGTCGTCATCGGCTCAAGTAATTCAGCCATCGTTACTGGGCTTGCGCCCGGAAAGAGAAATTTCTCTATCAGATTAACACGCCAAATAAGTCAAAGTTGCATGCTAAAATCACCCNNTGAGGAATTTTGCCATTGTAATAAAATATGAGTATGAATCTCTATTATTAAAGACCCGCAAGAAGGAGGAAATGTGACTACATATATCCGAAATCGGCAGTAGCAAAAAAAAAGGAAGACATTGCTGCCTCCCCTTCTTCTTGAGTGTAATACTCGTTGGTTATTAATAGCGTCCGCCGCCACCGCCGCCGCGGTAGCCACCGCCACCACCGCCGCGATTTCCGCCGCCGCCGGAGCGCTGCTCCATCGGACGTGCTTCGTTCACGGTCAGGGTACGTCCGCCAAGATCGGCTTCGTTAAGTTCTGCGATCGCCTTCTTTGCAGCGGCATCGTCATTCATTTCAACGAATCCAAAGCCTTTGCTGCGACCGGTGTCGCGATCGGTGATCACTTTAGAACTGGTGATCGCTCCGTAGCCTTCGAATATCTGAGAAAGTTGGCTGTCATCCGTTTCATACGGAAGTCCGCCTACATAGATTTTGGTCATGTTATTTGGTTATTGTAGTGTATAATACGCTTTGCGGATGCGCTTGGAAGAATTGCCGTGCCTCGAGCAGGCAGAGAGACGGAAGACCGAAACGGTAACCTAACCCTGAATGCGAAACCAAGAAACCTAAGAAACACAAGTTCGAAAGCTTGAGTCGTCTATAACAGGGTTTTAAGAGATTAGTTCGGAGAATCGGAGAACAAGCTTAAATGGGAACGAGGAGAGATTTGGGACTCTTTTCTACCATTCTCTTCGTTAAAATTTACGAGTAGTACTTTTTGGTGTTGTCAAAAAAAATCATTATGAATTCAATAGAATCGGAATATCCCCAACTGATTCAGTCTGCTACGACGGAACGTGAATTTCTTTCGCTGGTTTCTTTGCTGGATGATCCTGATGTCCGAGTTGCGACGGCAGTCGAAGAACGGCTTCGCGCCAGAGGAACTGAGATCCTGAATCCCCTTCTGGAATTTATTGATCTTTCCACTGATGATCTTGCTAAACGCAGGGCGACCGTCATCGCCCGCGAATTTAATGAAAAAGTTTTACTCAAGGAATTTGTAACCCTCCGCCATAAGCTCGAACAAAAAAATCGCGGCGCACTTGAAGAAGGAGTTTTCCTTATTGCACGCTATAGTTATCCTCGTATTGATATAGAGTATTACAGAGCCGAACTCGATGCACTTGCCGGAATGATGCACGATAGGATCAAAGGCATTATGGCCCCGCCGGAAGTCCTTACGGCAGTGAACGAATTCTTTTTCAAGACACGCGGCTTCAAAGGAAATCATGATAATTTCCATGACGCCGATAACAGCTATATCAATCAAGTTCTTGACCGCAGACTTGGCATTCCGATCTCCCTTGCAGTGATCTACGTACTTGTTGCAGGTCATAGGTTAGGGCTGCCATTTGTCGGAGTCTCGACTCCTGGGCATTTTCTTATCCGCTACGATGGCATTCCGAACGAACCACTTTTTATCGACGCTTATAATAACGGCACAATCCTTCGTGAAAAAGATATAAAGAAATTTCTCGTCACCTCGGGTTTGCCATATTACGAATCTTTTATTCGCCCGGCATCTTCGAGAATGATCTTACTCAGAATGATCCGAAACCTCATCGTTCTTTTTCAGGAGAAAAAGGACATAGAATCTCAAAAATCGTTTGAGAGATTCCAAAGTGCATTGCTTGGCAGAGTTCATGAAGAAACGGTCGAGGAACCAGAAGATTTATTTGAGTAAGTTATTGGTTTTTAATAGCTTAGTGCTACGCATAGCGACTATATTAATAAATCGTATCTTTAGGTTAAACTTTATCTCCTTTTTTTGCTCTAATATAGTAGAAAAGGCGTTGATGGGACGCGCATAAACACAAAAGAGGATAACATCCCCCGATGGATTTACGACAAGAATATGCGCATCTTAGCGATGAAGAACTTGCAGCGCGATTTCGTGGCGGCGAGAAACGAGTAAGTTTCACGCTGATCGTCGAGCGGTATCAGAAACGAATATATTATTCTGCCCGAAAATTAGTAAACGGCGATCATGACGAAGCTGATGAAATAGCGCAGGAAACATTTGTTAAAGTTTACGAAGCTTTGGATAGCTTCCGCGGCGATGCCAAACTTTATACATGGATCTACCGCATTATGATGAATGCCGTAATCTATAAAACGCGCCGGAAGAAAGTCCGAAAAAATGTCGGGATTGAAGAAGTTGAAAGTACGCTTGAAACAGAAGATCATTCGCCCCACGAGGCAATGGAGCGACGCGAGATGACAGCGCTGATCGAAGAAGCGATCGCAACAGTCCCGCCAAAGCAGAGAGAAGTATTTCTGCTTCGCTTCTATGACGAAATGCCTTACGAGGAAATGTCGCAAATACTCGGAACAAGTGTCGGCGGTTTGAAAGCCAATTATTTTCATGCCGTCAAGAAGATCAGCGAATACGTTCAATGAAAAGGAAATGTAAATTTAGAAGCTCTGCAGAAAGCAGGGTAAGATTATGAAAGAAGAAATCTATAACGAAAAGGAATTGAAAGCGCTCGAAGACAAGATTCGGGTCATGGGAATTCCTTATTCAGAAAATGAGCCGGATGAGCGGTACTTTACGAACTTCAGAGTACACCTGATGGAGCGGATCGAGGCAAAAGAGCGGAAGCAAAATATTTTTGCCGGTGCATGGACATGGCTCGTTTCTTCTCCACTTCGCTATCTTTCCCTTGGTGTAACCTTGGCAGGTATTGTCGTTGCAGTGATGTTCATCCGTCCGACATCCGAACCGCAAGTTGCAACTCTGCAGTCTATACCGCAGATGGTAGGAGCTCCTTCGGTTATTATACAAAAGGGAATTCCGCAGATTGCAGCTACTGTGAAGTCTCACAGGGCCGAACCAAAAGCGGTAAAAGCGACGAACTTGGCAAGTAAGGGAAAACCTAATTCCGTTTTGGATGCGGCAAATAAAGCTGCTGATTTTGCCACGATGGATGAAACGCTCACCGGCGGCGAATCGGATGATCCAGTAAATTTAGAAAATCTTTCGGAATCCGAACTTGAATCGGTAATCGGCGTCATACAAGATATGAAATAAGACATTTAGAAACGGGGTAAGAACAATGTTGAATAAATCCATAAAGCGCATGACCGGCATCTGCATTGCAGCACTTCTGCTTGCTTTTGCTCTTCCGCTTTTTGCTCAAGATGCGGCAACATCGGTGACTCATCATCGCCGTAAAGTCGATCCGGAAAAAGTAAAACTGCTTTTGCAAAAGATCGACGAAGTGAAGCATCAAAGACTTCGCGAAGTGCTCAATCTTGACGATGAGACTGCAAAGAAATTTTTTGCAGAGTATGATCCTGCAGAAAAAGATCTGATCGCGCTTGTCAAACAGCGCAACGACCAAGAACTGAAACTGTTGCAGCTTACCCGCGGCGATTATAAGGATGGCGATGTTGATCCGACCATGGAGAATATTAAGAATTTGAATCAGCAGATCGAAGCGCGGTACGATCAATTAGATAATAATCTCAAGTCCATCCTGACTCCAAGACAGCGCGCACGATTGCTTGTTTTTGAAAAAGAATTCAATCGCAGAGTCCGTGATAAAATTCGTGAAAAACGCGAAAACTGGAGAGAGAATCATCCGGGGCAGCATCCTTTCCGCGGTAAAGGCGGCAAGGCGCCCGTTCACTCCACTGGAAAGTAAACGAGGGGATTTAGCCTATTTCCACCAAATCCCTGAGAAGAAAATTCTTCTCAGGGATTTCCTTTTTTGGGAGCGGCATTGCCTCCAATGACGTTGTCTATCAATGATCTATCTTGATAATAGTGCCACAACTCTGCTCGATCCGCAAGTTACCGAAGCAATGCAGCCGTATCTTACTTCGAAGTTCGGCAATGCTTCGAGCATTCATTCTTTTGGTAGAGAAGTTCGGATCGCCATGGAAGATGCCCGGGCATTTGTTGCAACAGCTATCGGTAGTGATCCTGCCGAGATTGTCTTCACTTCAGGCGGCACTGAAGCCAATAATCATGCGATAAAAGGATCTATTTTTGAGGCGGTCAAAAAAGGCAGACGATTCGATGAGTTGCAAGTTCTGACATCTAAAGCTGAGCATCATGCGGTTTTAGAACCTGTTGCTTTTTTAGAATCGCTCGGCGTGAGTGTTATACGAGTTGAGGTTAACAGCGAAGGATCGGTCGATCCTCTCTTAGATGAAAATAGAATCGGCAAGAATCTTTCTCTTGCTTCTTTTATTCTTGTCAATAATGAAGTCGGAACAATAAATCGAGTTAAAGAACTTTCGAATATTCTTCATTCTTCATCTTCTGAAGCCTTGATTCATAGCGATGCTATACAAGCACTTGGTAAAATTGATATTGACGTGAAAGATTTAGGAGTCGATCTTCTTTCCTTATCCGCTCACAAGATTCATGGACCGAAAGGTATCGGAGCGCTCTTTATTCGACGTGGCATTAAGATCGAACCTCTGCATCACGGTGGCTCTCAAGAACGGAATAGACGCGGAGGCACCGAAAGTGTAGCTCTTGCCGTAGGTTTTGGCGAGGCTATAAGACAAATGCAGTTAACTAAAGAAAGAGATAGGAAGCATATCAGGAATCTTCGCAGTTATGCTATTTCAAAACTACTTTCAATTCCCGAAGTAATATTTAATTCTTCAACCCACGTCAATGGAGTTGACGGAATAATGAATATTTCATTCATCCCAAAAGTATTGAAGCAGCTTGACGGAGAGGCGCTGCTTATCAGATTCGATCTCGAAGGAATTGCCGTCAGTAATGGATCTGCATGTACTTCGGGAAGTATTCAGCCATCGCATGTTCTTCTGGCAATGGGCAAAGGCAAGGAGATCGCATCCAAATCATTGCGGATTTCTTTTTCGAGATTAACGACAATGGAAGAAGTTGATAGGTTTATTGACGTGTTAAAGAAAATAATTGTCTGAACCCGGATTTGTAGAATTATTGGGGATTCAAGATATTACGTCATTGTAACATTCCACTCAATATTCTCAACATTCATTCTTCTTTCAAATTCTCTGATCATTATCCCATAACGTAAGCCATAACTACTGACTCGAACCTTCTTCAGATTGAGATATTTTAGTATCTCTTGAAGAATCAATGCTCCGGAAGGGAGAATATCTGCACGAGATGGATGGACGGCGGGATATTTGTGAATTAATTGTCGGTCTGATAATATAAATAATTCTTTTACTAAGCCATCGATCTCTTCGATAGTCAGAACGGTGCCATTTACCTTCCGGGCATCAAAAATTTGAAGCTGTAATTTCATCGCAGCAAGCGCTGTGGGTGTTCCGGCAACGGCAATGAGCCTATGGTTTTGAATTGTACTATCGAAAGCCTTTTTAAATTCAGACCTGATACACTCTCTGGCAGATTCGACGGACTCTTCATTTATTTTTGAAAGGAACCGCTCCTTGATTCGCACTGCACCGATATTTATACTTTTACCATGCAGATACTTTCCGTTTTCTCCGATAGAAAGCTCTGTACTTCCGCCGCCGATATCGAGTGCTGCAACGATGCCTTGTAATTCATGGCTTTGCAATCCGCACATAGCACCGCGATAACTGAAAAGAGATTCATCAGTACCGCTTAATAGCTCAATCTCAAACACGCATTCCTCTTTTACTTTACTGATGATCACATCCCGATTCGATGCATCACGCAGAGCACTTGTTCCGATGATAGCGACCGGACCGACACTATTCTCAATCAATATTTTTTTGTATTCTTTAAGAATTGTTTTCAGACGCTCGTATGATTCCCGCTGAATATGTTTTGTTTTATCTACTCCTGCGCCAAGGCGGGTAATATTATGCACATCATGAAGAATTTGTATCTCGCCAACTCTCACAGAATCAGCGATAAGCAGCAAACAAGTATTTGTCCCGATATCAATGACGGCTTGCTTCATAGTGCCGTCAATTCAAGATGCATGGCGATCCATTCATTTTCCTGCATCTGTTGTATAAGGACATAGCCAATATTTTGATATGCTCCGAGAACCTCTTCCGCATCGTATTCTAAAATGCCGGAAAGAATAAGTCTGCCGTCGGTTTTCTGATGGGATTTAATTTTATTGGCAATGGCAAGCAGAATATTCCTATGAATATTGGCGAGAATGATCTCGAAGTATTCTTCGGCTTTTATAGTGGCCGCAAGATCTCCATGCCTTAGATCGAACTGCTGTTCCGAAAATGAATTTCGCTCGCGATTCTCGATGACATTTTTGTATGACCATTCATCTGTATCAATACCGACTGCAAGTTTTGCTCCCCGCATAAGAGCATACATTGCAAGAGCTCCCGTACCTGTTCCAATATCGAGAATGCTTCTTCCTTTGCAATTCAGTCTTTCTATTGCTTGTAAGCAAAGGCGCGTCGTTTCATGATGTCCGGTTCCGAAGCTCATCTTCGGATCAATAGTTAGAAGGTATTTCGAATTGAGCTTCTTCGCATCTTCCATCTTCCAACTCGGAGCAATAACAAGTTCATCGGATATTTTTACCGGCTCGATCTCGGCTTCCCATACCGCATTCCAATCCTTTTCTTCTATCTCTTCCGATCCGAGAAGATGCACTTGTTTATCGGGCAAAGTGGCAAGAAATTCTTTTAGAGTTGATTGATTTTCTTCATCCCATTCTTCGCGAAGAAGATAGATGGTCAGTAATCCTGTCGATGATTCTTCAAATCCCTGCACGTCATAGTTTATGAGAAAATATCCCTTAAGGATTTCTTCATATTCAAGGGTGGCAGTAAAGGTAAGAGAAAGATATTCAGAGAGCGCCATTAGTTGTTATCTTGAAAATTGATTTGTAATGTCATTGCGGGGAGTGTTTCAGCCCGACGAAGCAATCTAAAAATTCGAACGGTATGCTACAGTAGATATTTTAGATTTCTTCGTTGTCGCTCCATAACTTCCTTGCAATGACATCTTTGGATTATCAAATAGGTTTATAGTCCCTCTTTCTTTTTCAATTTGATCTCAAATAACTTTGGCCACAATTTCCCGGTGACGAACAATCGATCTTCTTTTTCATCGTATGCAATACCATTGAGTACATCAACTTTTTCCGTTCGCTCTTGAGGCATCAATAGTCCTGATAGATCAACCCACCCTATGACTTTTCCTGTTGCAGGATCGATCCGTGCGACACGGTCGGTCTGCCAGATATTTGCATAAATTTCGCCTTTAATATATTCAAGCTCATTGAGATTCTCTACCTGGTATCCTTCATCGAAAACTTCAAGAGTTTTTGTGATCGCAAGGGATGTCGGATCGAGATAATTGATCTTGTTCGATCCATTGGACATGATAAGCTCTTTTCCATCCGTGGTCAAGCCCCAACCTTCGCCCTCGTATTGCCAGGAGCCAATTTTTTGGAAAGTCTTCAGATCATAAATAAAACCGATATGAGTCTGGTAAGTAAGCTGGTATATTTTATCTCCAAGTATCGTCATGCCTTCTGCAAAATATTGACCATCAATATCGATCTTTTGCAGGACTTTCCCCGTTTTTAGTTCGACTCGTCGAAGCGATGAACGTCCGTTCAACCCGGTGCTCTCATAAAGTTCTGCCTTATAAAATTGTAATCCTTGGGTAAACGCATCAGGATCATGATGGTAGGTATTGATGACTTCATAAGAATAAACAGGCGCAGGGGGAGTGGCGTTTTGTGGAGAAATTGGCTTCGGCGGCTCGGCCTCTTTCTTGCAACTTTCATTTATGAATGCAAACGACAGCAAAAAAGCAATGAGAAAATACTTTTTCATCGGTTAATCAAATGATAATCTGGAATTCTTACCTAAAAGCTAAGGCATGGTGTAACAAAATCGGCGCAGGCAAGTTCTTATGTATGTAACATACTCCTACCATGAAAACGTAAAGTATGATGCACGCGCCTGCCGAAGCAATGCTAGAGAGAGTGACCTTCAGCAGGCACAATTGTCTTAAGGAATGCCTGACATCAGTAGCAGCCCACCGCTACGACTGTCAGGCATTTCTGCGTGTATTCCAAGAAGGAACATTGGAGATTCACTTTCGTATACTCGCAAAGTTTTAATCAATGTTTCACGAAAGGACAATTCTATGATTACGATTCGCAGATCCGATGAACGCGGACACATTCAAGAGGGATGGCTTAATACTTTCCATACGTTTTCCTTTGCCGATTATTATGATGATGAGTGGGTGCATTTCCGCTCGCTGCGCGTGATGAATGAAGATCGCATCGCTGCTTCGCAGGGCTTCGGTATGCATCCGCATCGTGACATGGAAATTATTACGTACGTTCTTTCCGGAGCTGTTGCCCATAAAGATAGTATGGGAAATTCCGGGATCATCAAACCCGGCGACGTTCAGCGTATGAGCGCAGGAACAGGTATTTATCACAGCGAAGTCAATCCGCTTGATGAAGAGCTTTATCTTTATCAGATATGGATCATGCCGAAAGAGAAAAATGTCACTCCGACATACGAACAGAAGAGATTTGAAGATGTTGAGAAAAAAAATAATCTGCGTCTTGTCGCTTCTCCAAATGGAGCCGATGGTTCTGTAACGATCGGCCAAGATGCAAAACTTTTTGCCTCCCTCTTAGATAACGAAAAAAGAGTATCGTGCAATATAGAGAGGGGACGTGCTGCATGGGTGCAATGCGTCGCAGGCGTGGTATCGGTTAATGGCATAGAACTTAAGACAGGTGATGCGGGAGCAATAACCGATGAACAAAACCTTGTTATCGAATCAAAGGACTCGTCGCACATTTTGCTTTTTGATCTGAATTAAACGAGTATTACTTACCCGCACTTATTCTGCTTCGGATCTCATCTGCTATTTCTGCACTTAGTTTTGCAGTGAGGTCGCTCATTGCTCCGGCAATCGCGTCATAACTTTCGCCTGATACCTGCTCACTAAAGGATGATCGTTTATCCATCAGAAAACTTACCGTTTCACCTTTTTTAATACTCCATCGCGCTGAAAGAGTGACAAGACCTGAGGCATTGCGCTCGAACTCTGTAACTTCGAGAAGTAATTGATAATTCGTAAGCGAAGCATCCGGGGACGGAAAAAGCGAGATGTTATTCGTCGGCACCTCTGCTGAAAGATCCTCTATGAGCACGCGGGAGAAATTAATTTCTAACGGTTCTGCCCACCGATCGTACTCTGCAATGTAGAGTTCATTCGAAGCCATACGTTTTACCATTTGCTGGCGCAGCAAATATTCCGGAAGTTGCAGCGTGCGGATGCTTATCGCAATTTTTGTATCCGGTGAGTTTCTTTGCTTATTGCCTGTTACACCTGTTACAGAAGTGAGCGAATAGAATCTTGACGGCTTCGAACTGCCGCAGCCGGTCATACCTGCAGCAAAGATAAATGCAAGGATAGCAAAGAATGCAACGTATTTTACGTATATCGTTTTCATAAGCTTATTTTCCGTAGAGTACATCGCTGGGATGTTGTTGAAGATAATCCATAAAACCTTTGGTCGAGCGGGCTGCCGCCGTTAACTGTTCAAGACTCTGTTTGATCATATATTGGTTTTCGATCGTAAGATCTTCGACTCTTTTGATCAGGAGATCTAAATTATTCAGTGTCGTTGCCCCTGACGAAATAGTAGCATTCATTCCGTTGCCAACTTTCATACTCATCGTATCCATATGTGAGGCAAGTAAACCGATAGAACTGACATTCTTATTAATATTATCCAAAAGCGGCTGAACTGTCAGTGTCTTAAAAAAAGCATCAAGGCTGTGCGTAGAACTTTGTATCGAATGGGCTATATCTGCAAAGGGAATATTCCCGACTTCCTTTATCATTTTTTGCAGGCTTTGCTCCAGCTCTTCACTTTTAGCGGGTATTGAGGGTATCTCGGCATATTTTTTACTGTATCCTCCGTAAAGCGCTTCGGACTCGGGGAAATAATCGACAACAACTATCTTTTGGGAGACAATGAAACTTTGGCTTTGTAATTGCGCCCGCAATCCCCTGTCGATCATCTGCTTTAAGGTCAGTACCTCCTTCTTCGAATTGCCGGTATCAATTTCATTGAATGTGCCTCCTACGGTTTCGATAATCACTTCTATAATAAAATCTCCGTTCTCATGGAGAAGGGGGCGGATATCGGTTACCGATCCGATCTGTACGCCGCGGATCTTCACCGGTGCACCGACATTTAATCCATCAACCGAACCGCGGAAATACACAACATATTTTGTTTTATCCTTAAAAAAATCACCGCCCCCGAAGACAAGAAAAATAATGACGATCAATGCGATCGCACCGAGCATGAATGCTCCGATCAACCGTGCGTTCGTTCCCGCATAGGCCGATTGCGGCGATTTATCTCCTGCAGTTTCTCTGTGCGTCGTGGTATCTGTTTGTTTACTCATTTTTCACCTCGTGTTAAGAATTCCCGGATAACCGGCCGGGGGGGATTTTTCAATAACTCTTTCGGATTCCCATATCCGATCATGGTTTTCGTCAGCGTATCTAAGAAAACAGAATTATCGCCTATCGCAAAAATACTTGCAAGCTCATGAGTGACAATAACGATCGTCGTCCCTAAACTCTCTTTGAGTTCAAGGATCAGATCGTCAAGTTTTCTCGAACTGATAGGATCAAGACCGGCCGATGGCTCATCGAAGAATAGGATCGCGGGATCGAGCGCCATTGCTCTTGCCAGCCCTGCACGTTTGCGCATTCCTCCACTGATATCCGATGGATAAAATTCTTCAAATCCGCTTAAGCCGACAAGAGATAATTTTAAGTGAGCAATATCTTTCATCTCTGATTTTGTAAGATCGGTATATCGCTCCAGAATAGTGATGATGTTTTCTGAAAGTGTCATTGCACTCCATAAGGCCCCGCTCTGATACAGGATGCCGAATTTTTGCATCATGTTAATACGCTCTTTTTCCGAAGACGCCCAAAAATCCCTGTCCTCATAAAGAATGCTTCCTTTTGTCGGGCGCATTAATCCGATACAATGCCTGAGCAATGTGCTCTTGCCGCAGCCGCTTGCACCCATAATTACGAATACCTCGCCGCGATAAATATCGAAGGTCAGGTTACGTTGGATAAGAAGTCCGTCGTACGACATTTCAAGATCGCGAATGGCGATATGTACATCGCGTGCAGGCTTGCCTTCGGCAGTAATTATCTTTGGCTTTTCTATGGTTGCTGTACTACTCAATCTCTCAAACTCCAAGTACGTTATAAATATAAGTCGTGATCGCGGCGGCAGTGACAACGGAAATGATGCCGACAACAACTGCCGATGTTGTTGCAGCGCCGACTGCTGAAGCGCTTTTACCGCAATGAATGCCATGCAGGCAGCCGGCATAGGCAACAAGAATGCCGTAAATAAAACTTTTTATCAGACCAAGCCCGAACTGGGTTGGAGTCAGCACTGCTTTGGCTTCGGTAAAAAATTGCACAAAACTGATATTGAGCATGATCTTTGCAATTACTGCACCGCCGATGATTCCCATAAATATTGCATAGAGCGCGAGAAACGGCGTCATAAATGCCAGCGACACGATCCTCGGTAAGACAAGGAAATCTATCGGTGAAATACCTGCCGTCTTTAAAGCATCGACCTCTTCGTTAACGGTCATCGTACCGATCTGCGCTGCAAATGCAGCACCACAGCGTCCGGCAAGAAGGATAGCCGTCATCATCGGT
Organism: Ignavibacteriota bacterium; assembly: GCA_003151215.1. The sequence goes on along the minus strand of PLXB01000160.1, from coordinate 627 downwards.
CCCATTTCACGAGCCATGGCAATGCCGACAAGATCGGCAACATATATCTGCGCGCCGAACATACTAAGCTGGGCCGCGCCGATGAACGCGAGGATAATACCGAACAAAAAACTGATAAGCGTTACGATAGGCAGCGAGTTCGCGCTGCAATCCCGAAGGATCTGAAGCAGATCGACCATCCGGAATTGCGCTTTACCCCGAATAAATCTTCCGATGCTCAAAATGAGGTCGCCGATAAATTCAAGCGTATCCTCGAACGTATGCGTCCATCTTAACGATGAAAATCCAAGAGCAAGTAAGACGGATTTATGGACTCTGGCAACCGGCATTTCATTATCGGGCGGAGGAGCCGAAGAAGTAAGGGCAAGAAGTTTTTGCACTCCCTGCGGAAGAAGAGAAATATCTACCGGTATATTTTTTTGCCTTGCCTGGTCAGTAGTTTTTTTCAGAAACGAGACAAGGCTCAAATCCCAAAACGTCAGATCACCCGGAGTAAAAACGATACTGCGGACGTTCGGGATCTCATGCCTTTTATCGAAGAGAGTTGCAGGATGCCCCTTGCCTTTGCCAAAACGCCAATCACCGCTTAACGAAACGGTCATAGATTCATCGCCATCCTGCGATGGA